>DAORHX010000757.1:0-1823 GCA_035438245.1 Rubrivivax sp. | reverse complement strand
CCCTTGCCTTCCATCACCGGCTTGCCGGCCAGCGGGCCGATGTCGCCCAGGCCGAGCACCGCGGTGCCGTTGGTGATGACGCCGACCAGGTTGGCGCGCGAGGTGAAGTCGGCGGCCAGCGCCGGCTCCTTCTCGATCGCCAGGCAGGCATAGGCGACGCCGGGCGAATAGGCCAGCGACAGGTCGCGCTGGTTGGACAGCGGCTTGGTCGGCGTGACCGAGATCTTGCCCGCGACGGGCAGCCGGTGGTATTCGAGCGCGGCGTCGCGCAGGGCTTCTTCGGCAGGGCTCAGCGGGGCATTCATTCGCGCGCTCCTTCGGCGATATGCGGGACGCCGAAGGTTACGCCTGATTCGCGGCGTTCAGAACGCCGCCGCGCACAAACAGATTCGACTGGCAAGGCGGGAATCGGCCGAGGCCGCCTGCGTGGACGTCGGAGTCTCGCTCGCAGCCGCAGTGAGGCCTGCGCGGCGAAGGAACGGCCGTCGAACTCAGCCGGCAGCGCGCCGCGCCAGGATCTCGAAGGCCGGCAGCGTCTTGCCTTCCAGCACTTCGAGGAAGGCGCCGCCGCCGGTGGAGATGTAGCCGACGTCCTTGTCGATGCCGTACTTGGCGATCGCCGCCAGCGTGTCGCCGCCGCCGGCGATGCTGAAGGCGTCGCTGTCGGCGATGGCGCGCGCGATGGTCTCGGTGCCATGGGCGAAGGCGTCGAACTCGAAGACGCCGACCGGGCCGTTCCAGACGATGGTGCCGGCGGCCTTCAGCTGCTGCGCCAGGCGCTCGGCGGTGCGCGGGCCGATGTCGAGGATCAGGTCGTCGGCGGCGACGTCGGCGGCGGCCTTGACCGTGGCTGGCGCATCGGCCTTGAATTCCTTGGCCGTGACCACGTCGACGGGGATGGGCACCGCCGCGCCGCGCGCCTTCATCGCCGCGATCACCGCCTTCGCCTCGTCGAGCAGCGCCGGCTCGGCCAGGCTCTTGCCGATCGGCAGCCCTTCGGCCAGCAGGAAGGTGTTGGCAATGCCGCCGCCGACGACCAGCCCGTCGACGTTCTTCGCCAGGCTTTGCAGGATGCTCAGCTTGGTGCTGACCTTGGAGCCGGCGACGATGGCCAGCAGCGGGCGCTTCGGCTGGGCCAGCGCCTTCGTGATGGCATCGATTTCGGCGGCCAGCAGCGGCCCGGCGCAGGCGACCTTGGCGAACTGCGCGATGCCGTAGGTCGTGCCCTCGGCGCGGTGCGCGGTGCCGAAGGCGTCGTGCACGAAGATGTCGCACAGCGCCGCCAGCTTCCTCGCCAGTGCCTCGTCGTTCTTCTTCTCGCCCTTGTTGACGCGGCAGTTCTCCAGCAGCACCAGCTCGCCGGGTTTCAGGTCGACACCGTCGACCCAGTTGGCGCGCAGCGGCACGTCGCGGCCCAGCAGCTCGCCCAGGCGCTTGGCCACCGGCGCCAGCGAGTCCGCGGGCTTGAACTGCCCCTCGGTGGGGCGCCCCAGGTGCGAGGTGACCATCACCGCCGCGCCGGCGTCCAGCGCCATGCGGATGCACGGCAGCGAGGCGCGGATGCGTGTGTCCTCGGTGATCTGGCCGGCATCGTCCAGCGGCACGTTCAGGTCGGCACGGATGAAGACACGTCGGCCGGCCACCTTGCCGGCAGCCACCAGGTCGTGGAAGCGAAGTACGTTCATGGTCGTCGGGGCGTTGCGGTGCGGAAATTGTGACAGCCCGCACGGGCGGCGCGCGCTGACGCCGCGACACCGCCTCGCGGCACGCGCCCTGCGACAACGGCCCGGGCGGGCTCGACGGGGGGCGCTAGGAGCCGTGCG
>DAORHX010000756.1:0-1825 GCA_035438245.1 Rubrivivax sp. | reverse complement strand
CCCCACGGGCCGACCGCCGCAGCATGAGCCCCTGGCGGGTGCCGCCTGCCGCGCCGTGCCGAGGCGCGACGAAGTTGGCTGTTTGAATTCGGCGGCTTTGCGCCGCGTGCCGTCGTCGACCTACAAGCCCAGGTAGGTCGACAGCGCCGGATCGGCCGCCACCTCGGCGGCGCTGCCGGCCAGCACGACTTGGCCCTTCTGCAGCACCAGCGCGCGGTCGGCATGGTCGAGCACGCGGCGGTAGTCGCGGTCGACGATCAGCGTGGCGATGCCGTCCTGGCGGATCTGGCCGATCACGCGCCAGATCTCGTCGACGACCAGCGGTGCCAGGCCTTCGGTGGCCTCGTCGAGCACGATCAGCTCCGGCTGCGTCAGCAGCGCGCGGCCGATCGACAGCATCTGCTGCTCGCCGCCGGACAGCTGCGCGCCGAGGTGGTCGAGCCGCTCGGCCAGCCGCGGGAAGGTCTGCAGCACGCGCTCGTAGCTCCAGCCGCGGCGGCCGCCCTGCGGCGGCTTCGCGGCCATCACCAGGTTCTCGCGCACGCTCAGGTTCGGGAAGATGCCGCGACCTTCGGGCACGTAGCCGACGCCGCGCCGCGCGACCTCGTGCGGCCGCGCACGGCTGCAGTCGCGGCCGAGGAGCTGGATGCCACCGTCGCGCTGCGTGACATGGCCGAGCAGCGTGCGGATCAGCGTCGTCTTGCCCATGCCGTTGCGGCCGAGCAGGCCGAGCGTCTGCCCGCGGCCGATCTGCAGGCTCACGCCGTGCAGCACGTGGCTGGTGCCGTACCAGGCGTGGATGTCGTGCGCGTCGAGGATCAGGTCGTCCATCGATTCAATGGCCGCCGAGGTAGGCGGCCTGCACCTCGGGGTTCTGGCGCACCGCCTCGGGCGTGTCCGACGCGATCACCGCACCGTTGACCATCACCGTGATGCGGTCGGCGACGCGGAACACCGCATCCATGTCGTGCTCGACGAGCAGGATCGCATGCCCGGGGCGCAGCTCGCGCAGCAGCGCGAGCATGCGCTCGGTCTCCTCGGCGCCCATACCGGCAAGCGGCTCGTCCAGCAGCAGCACCTGCGGCGCGGTGGCCAGGCACATCGCGATCTCGAGCTGGCGCTTCTGGCCGTGGCTCAGCAGCCCGGCCGGGCGGTCGAGCAGGTCGTTCAGCCCGGTGCGTGCCGCGACATCGCGTGCGGTGCTCACGCTGGCGCTGCAGCGCTGGGCGTCCTGCCAGACGGCCCACGGCTTCGGCGTGCGCGCCTGCGCCGCGAGCCGGCAGTTCTCGAGCACGCTGAAGCTCGGGTAGATCGTGTTGCGCTGGTAGCTGCGGCCGAGCCCGGCGCGTGCGCGCCGCGGCTGGTTCCAGTCGGTGACGTCCTGGCCGAGCAGTTCGACACGGCCGGCGCTGAGCGCGATCTCGCCGGACAGCATGTTGATCAGCGTCGACTTGCCCGCGCCGTTGGTGCCGATCACCGCGTGCACCTGGCCGCGCTGCAGCTCGAGCGACACCGCGTTGACCGCGACCAGCCCGCCCCAGCGGCGCGTCAGCGCGTGGCCGCGCAGCAGCACTTCGGCTTCGCTCATCGCCGCACGACCCCCGAAACGACGCCGCGCCGCACTGCGCGGCCGAGCAGCCGCTCGCGCCACTGCGCCGGCAGCCCGACCAGCCCGCGCGGCAGCAGCGCGACGCTGACGATGATCGTCAGGCCGAGCCCCAGGTGCCAGTGCTTGGCGAAGGCACCGAAGATCGCTTCGCTCTTGTACAGCTCCTGCAGCAGCGCGAACGCGAACGCGCCGATCAGCGCGCCGCGCAGGTGGCCG
>DAORHX010000755.1:0-1827 GCA_035438245.1 Rubrivivax sp. | reverse complement strand
ACGATGTTCTCGGCCATGTCGTGCTCGCCGTAGGTGATGAAGATCTTGGTGCCGAAGATCTTGTACGTGCCGTCGGGCTGCGGCTCGGCGCGGCTGCGCACCGCCGCCAGGTCGCTGCCAGCCTGCGGCTCAGTCAGGTTCATCGTGCCGGTCCACTGACCCGACACCATCTTCGGAATGTAGGTCTGCTGCAGCTCGGGTGAGCCGGCGGTGAGCAGCGCCTCGATCGCGCCGTCGGTGAGCAGCGGGCACAACGCGAAGCTCATGTTGGCGCTGTTGACCATTTCGATGCAGGCGGCACCGATGGTCTTGGGCAGGCCCTGCCCGCCGAAGTCGATGGGATGCTGCAGCCCCTGCCAGCCGCCCGCGCCGAACTCGGCGAAGGCCTGCCTGAAGCCGGGCGTGGTGGTGACCACGCCGTCCTTCCACGACGACGGGTTCTTGTCGCCGTCGACGTTCAGCGGGGCGAGCACGCCCTCGCTGAACTTGGCCGCCTCCTCCAGCACCGCGGCCGCCGTGTCGTAGCCCGCGTCCTCGAAGCCGGGCAGGGCCGCGACGGCATCGATGCCGGCCAGTTCCTTGATGTCGAACAGCATGTCCTTGACGGGGGCGCGGTAGCTCATGATCAGTCTCCGGTGACAAAGCGGGCTCCACGAGGGAGCCCTTTTCTGGGGTGCGGTGCGACGAGCCTACAGGCTCTTCACCAGTTCGGGCACGGCGGTGAACAGGTCGGCTTCGAGGCCATAGTCGGCGACGCTGAAGATCGGCGCCTCCGGGTCCTTGTTGATGGCGACGATGACCTTGCTGTCCTTCATGCCAGCCAGGTGCTGGATGGCGCCGCTGATGCCACAGGCGATGTACAGCTGCGGCGCGACGATCTTGCCGGTCTGGCCGACCTGCCAGTCGTTGGGCGCGTAGCCGGCGTCGACCGCGGCGCGGCTGGCACCGAGCGCGGCACCGAGCTTGTCGGCCAGCGGCGTCAGCACCTCGTTGAACTTGTCGCTGCTGCCCATGGCACGGCCGCCGCTGACGATGATCTTCGCCGCGGTCAGTTCGGGCCGGTCGTTCTTGGCGATCTCGGCACCGACGAAGCTGGACAGGCCGCTGTCGGCCGCCGCCGCGACGCTTTCCACCGCGGCGCTGCCGCCCGAGGCTGCCGCGGCGTCGAAGCCGGTGGTGCGCACCGTCAGCACCTTGACCGCATCGGCGCTCTGCACGGTGGCGATGGCGTTGCCGGCGTAGATCGGGCGTTCGAAGGTGTCGGCGCTGACCACCTTGGTGGCGTCGGAGATCTGGCCGACGTCGAGCTTGGCGGCCACGCGCGGCGCCACGTTCTTGCCGTGCGCGGTGGCCGGAAACAGGAGGTGGCTGTAGTTGCCAGCGATCGCCAGCACCTGTGCGGCGACGTTCTCGGCCAGTTGTTCGGCCAGGCTCGCCGCATCGGCGTGCAGCACCTTGGCCACGCCGGCGATGGCCGCAGCGGCCTGCGCAGCCCCCGAGGCGTTGTGGCCGGCGACCAGCACGTGCACGTCGCCGCCGCAGGCGATCGCCGCGGTGACGGTGTTGAGGGTGGCGCCCTTGAGGGTGCCGTGGTCATGTTCAGCGATTACCAGTGAAGTCATGTTCGTGTCTTTCGGCGAGTTGACCGGCGCGCGAGCGTCCGGTCGGACGAGACGAGGGCGGGGCGGCGCCGGACGGCGTCCGGCCTGCCGTCAGATCACCTTCGAAACGTTCTTCAGCTTGTCGACCAGCGTGGCGACGTCGGGCACCTTGATGCCGGCGCCGCGCTTGGGCGGCTCGGCGACCTTCAGCGTCTTGATCTTCGAG
>DAORHX010000754.1:0-1829 GCA_035438245.1 Rubrivivax sp. | reverse complement strand
CACCGGCAGCGGCAAGAAGGAAGTCACCGGCGCCAACGTGCTGGTGGCGATCTTCGGCGAGAAGGATTCGCACGCCGTGTACTACCTGCACCAGCAGGGCGTGACACGGCTGGACGTGGTCAACTTCATCGCCCACGGCATCAAGAAGAGCGACCCGCCGGAGCCGTCGAAGTCCAACGAGAGCGGCGGCGGCGAGGCCGACAAGGAAGACGCGGGCGACGCCAAGGGCTCGCCGCTGGACCAGTTCACGCAGAACCTGAACCAGCTGGCGCGCGACGGCAAGATCGACCCGCTGATCGGCCGCGAGCACGAGGTCGAGCGCGTCATCCAGGTGCTGTGCCGCCGGCGCAAGAACAACCCGCTGCTGGTCGGCGAGGCCGGCGTCGGCAAGACCGCCATCGCCGAGGGCCTGGCCTGGCGCATCACGCAGAACGACGTGCCCGAGGTGCTGGCCGCGTCCACCGTCTACTCGCTGGACATGGGCGCGCTGCTCGCCGGCACCAAGTACCGCGGCGACTTCGAGCAGCGCCTGAAGGGCGTGCTCAAGCAGCTGAAGGACCAGCCGCACGCCATCCTGTTCATCGACGAGATCCACACGCTGATCGGCGCCGGCGCGGCCAGCGGCGGCACGCTGGACGCCAGCAACCTGCTGAAACCGGCGCTGTCGACCGGCGCGATGAAGTGCATCGGCGCGACGACCTTTACCGAGTACCGCGGCATCTTCGAGAAGGACGCGGCGCTGTCGCGGCGCTTCCAGAAGGTCGACGTGATCGAGCCGTCGGTCGAGCAGACGATCGAGATCCTCAAGGGGTTGAAGTCGCGCTTCGAGGACCACCATCAGGTGAAGTACGCGGTCGGTGCACTGCAGGCAGCCGCCGAATTGAGCGCCAAGTACATCAACGACCGCCACCTGCCGGACAAGGCGATCGACGTCATCGACGAGGCCGGTGCGGCCCAGCGCATCCTGCCCAAGGGCAAGCAGAAGAAGACGATCACGCGCACCGAGGTCGAGGAGATCGTCGCCAAGATCGCGCGCATCCCGCCGGCCAGCGTGTCCAGCGACGACCGCAGCAAGCTGAAGACGCTGGACCGCGACCTGAAGAGCGTGGTCTTCGGCCAGGATCCGGCGATCGACGCGCTGGCCGCGGCGATCAAGATGGCGCGCTCGGGCCTGGGCAAGCCGGACAAGCCGATCGGCTCGTTCCTGTTCAGCGGGCCCACCGGCGTCGGCAAGACCGAGGTCGCCAAGCAGCTGGCCTATGTGCTGGGCATCGAGCTGATCCGCTTCGACATGTCCGAGTACATGGAGCGCCATGCGGTCAGCCGGCTGATCGGCGCGCCGCCGGGTTATGTCGGCTTCGACCAGGGCGGGCTGCTGACCGAGGCCATCAGCAAGAAGCCGCATGCGGTGCTGCTGATGGACGAGATCGAAAAGGCCCATCCGGACGTCTTCAACGTGCTGCTGCAGGTCATGGACCACGGCACGCTGACCGACAACAACGGGCGCAAGGCCGACTTCCGCAGCGTGATCATCGTCATGACCACCAACGCCGGCGCCGAGACGATGAACAAGGCGACGATCGGCTTCACGACGCAGCGCCAGACCGGCGACGAGATGGCCGACATCAAGCGGCTGTTCACGCCCGAGTTCCGCAACCGGCTCGATGCGATCGTCAACTTCCGTTCGCTGGACGAGGAGATCATCCTGCGCGTGGTCGACAAGTTCCTGCTGCAGTTGGAGAGCCAGCTGGCGGAGAAGAAGGTCGAGGTCACTTTCACCGACGGCCTGCGCAAGCACCTGGCGAAGAAGGGCTTCGATCCGCTGATGG
>DAORHX010000753.1:0-1834 GCA_035438245.1 Rubrivivax sp. | reverse complement strand
ACCGACGATCCGAGCCTGGGTGCGGCGCACTTCGCGCCGCTGCTGGGGGCTGCGGCGCGTGCCCAGGCCGCCGCATCGCCAGCACCTGCCGTGGCGGCCGCGGTGGTCGACAGTGATGCGTGGACACCGCTGCCGCAGGCCGTGGCCGAACTGGAGGCGCGCTGCATCCGCCAGGCGCTGCAGCGCACCGGCGGCAACAAGCTGGCGGCTGCGCGCCTGCTGGGCATCTCGCGCGCCACGCTGTACCAGAAGCTGCCGGCGGCAACGCACAATGCGACCGTCCACACGGAGCAACTGACATGCAACGCATCGGCTTCATCGGCGCATCGGGAATGATGGGTCATGGCATGGCGAAGAACCTGCTCGCCAACGGTCACCCGTTGGGCTTGACCGTGCACCGCAATGCCGAGCGGGTGGCCGACCTGCTGGCCGCCGGTGCGACCCGCGCCGCATCGCCGAAGGCGCTGGCCGCCGGCAGCGACATCGTCTTCCTCTGCGTCACCGGCTCGCCGCAGGTCGAGGCCGCGGTGCTGGGCAGCGACGGCCTGCTGGCGGGTGCGGCCAAGGGGTCGATGATCGTCGACTGCTCGACCAGCGAGCCCGATTCCACCGCGCGCCTGCGCGAACGCTGCGCGGCGGCCGGCGTGAGCTTCATCGACGCGCCGCTGGCGCGCACGCCGGTGGAGGCCGAAGCCGGCAAGCTGAACGTCATGGTCGGCGCCGACGCGGCCGATTTCGCCAGGCTCGAGCCGGTGCTGAAGAGCTTTGCCGAGAACGTCTTCCATGTCGGCGCGCCGGGTGCCGGCCACACCATCAAGCTGCTCAACAACTTCATCGCCCAGGCCATGTGCACAGCCATCGCCGAGGCCTTTGCGGTCGGCCAGCGCAGCGGCGTCGACCTGGACAAGCTGGTCGAGCTGGTGTCGGCCGGGCTGGTCAATTCCGGCATCTTCCAGGTGATGGCGAAGACGCTCAAGGGCGACCTCGGCGGCATGAAGTTCGAGCTGAACAACGCGCGCAAGGACGTGCGCTACTACACCCACCTGGCCGAGAACCTGGGTGCGCCGTCGATGGTCGGCGAGGCGGTGCACCAGTCGCTGGTGCTGGCCTGCGCGCTGGGCCACGGCGGCAAGTTCGTGCCTTCGCTGGTCGAGGCGCAGGAGCAGCTGACCGGCGCCAAGCTCGTGCCGCGCTGACTTGCCCTGGAATCGGACAAGTGTCCTGTCATTGGACACTTGACGCGAGGTATCGCTGCCGGTGATGCCAGGAAACCAGGCAACAGGACGGCATTTCCTAGGGTTTGCACTGACATGGTGCGCCTGGCATGGGCGTTGCATTGATGTAGCCACCCTTATTCGACGGAGACCTGACCCGTGACCCGAACCACCATTTCCTGGCTGGCCGCCGCCGCGCTGGCCGCGACCTTGAGCGCGCTGCCGCTGTCCAGCGCCGTCGCGCTGAACAAGGGCGAAGTGAAGATCGCGCTGATCGCCAGCAAGACCGGCCCGCTCGAGGCCTATGCGAAGCAGACCATCGTCGGCTTCAACCTCGGCCTGGACTACGCCACCAACGGCACGATGATGGTCAACGGCAAGAAGCTGGTGGTCATCGAGAAGGACGACCAGGGCAAGCCCGACGTGGGCAAGACGCTGCTGGCGCAGGCCTATGCCGACGACAAGGTCGACATCGCCGTCGGCCCGACCGCCAGCCCGGTGGCGCTGGCGATGCTGCCGGTGGCCGAGGAATACAAGAAGATCCTGCTGGTCGAGCCGGCGGTGGCCGATTCGATCACCGGCGACAAGTGGAACAAGTACATCTTCCGCACCGGCCGCAA
>DAORHX010000752.1:0-1840 GCA_035438245.1 Rubrivivax sp. | reverse complement strand
GCGCTTCGCCGCAGGCCGTCGCCGCCAGCCGGTCACCGTCGCTCCGCACCTCGAAGCGCGCGAACAGCTTCTGCTGGCTCGCCATCTCAAACATCAGCGCGTTGAGCCAGTCGACGAGCAGCAGCTCCGGATCCGGGGCCCGGCAGGGGATCGACACCGCGTGCAGCGGTCGCACCTGCTCTGGCGTGGTGACCACCGCGGTCAGCGCCAGTGCGATCTGCTCGAAAGATTGCGCCAGACTGCTGCCGTAGCCACGCAGACCGATGTCGGCCATGTGCTCGAAGTGTTCCCAGCGCGGCACTGCGTGCTGGCTGCTGGAGTGCGGGCTTTTTTTCATCAGGTGCCAATCTACGTGAAGCGGGTTCAGACGGATCTGGTCATGAGAAATTGGTGAGCCGGCTCAATAATCAAGTGCAACACCTTGTTAAGGTGTTGCGATGGGAAGTGGCCGATGCGGCGGATCGCGCTGCCTTCGGTACGGCGCAGGAACTCGGCCTCGTCCCAGGCCCACAGCTGCAGCAGTGTCGCGCCCGGCAGCGGCGCGCGCGCGTCGAAGTCGGCGAGCGCCGTGACGCGCGCGTACTTGTTCCACGGGCACACCAGCTGGCAGTCGTCGCAGCCGTAGATGCGGTTGCCGAGCAGCGGCCGCAGCGCCAGCGGAATCGCGCCGTCGTGCTCGATCGTCAGGTACGAGATGCAGCGCCGCGCATCGAGCCGGTAGGGCGCGACGATCGCCCGCGTCGGGCAGATGTCGATGCAGGCGCTGCAGCTGCCGCAATGTGCGCTAGCCGCCTCGGTCGCCGGCAAGGCCAGGTCGACGAAGATCTCGCCGAGGAAGAACATCGAGCCGCCGTCGCGCTGCAGGGCCAGCGTGTGCTTGCCGCGCCAGCCGACGCCGCTGCGCGACGCCAGCTCCACCTCGAGCACCGGCGCCGAGTCGGTGAACACGCGGGCACCGAGCGGCCCGACCTCGGCGGCGAGCCGGTCGGCCAGCGCCTGCAGCCGCGCGCGCAGCACCTTGTGGTAGTCGCGGCCGCGCGCGTAGATCGACACGTTGGCCTGCGTCGGGCTGCCCAGGCGCTGCCATTCGATGGCCTGCCAGCCGGGCGCCGTGCCGCGCGGCAGGTAGTCGAAGCGCGCGCTGATCACGCTCAGCGTGCCGGGCACCAGCTCGGCCGGCCGCGCGCGCTTCAGGCCGTGCCGCTGCATGTAGTGCATCGAACCGTGAAAGCCCTGCGCCAGCCAGTCGCGCAGTCCCGCTTCGGCCTGGTGCAGGTCGACGCCGGCGACGCCGATCTGGGAGAATCCGCACTCATGCGCCCACTGTCGCAGCTGCGCGAGCAGCAGCTGCCCGTCGAAGTGATGACGCTCACGCATGCGCCGATTCTAGAAACCCGAATCCTCGACTGGCCCGACGAGGCCGCCTGCGCCGAATACGCCGCGATGCTGGCGCGCCGGCCCGCGCTGCGCGACGCCTATCTGGAACTGCGCGGCGCGCTCGGTGCCGGCAAGACGACCTTCGCACGCCACCTGCTGCGCGCGCTCGGCGTCGAAGGGCGCATCAAGAGCCCGAGCTATGCGGTGCTCGAGCCCTATGCACTGCCGCGGCTGGCGGTATCGCACTTCGACTTCTACCGCTTCGACGATGCACGCGAGTGGGAAGACGCCGGCTTTCGCGAGGTCTTCGCCGCGCCCGGGCTGAAGCTCGCCGAATGGCCGGAGAAGGCCGAAGCGCTGCTGCCCACGCCCGACCTGCAACTGCAGATCGATGCGCCGGACGAGTCGCGCCGCCGCGTCACGCTGCGCGGCGTCTGCGGGTCGCCGGCCGACAGGCCGTACA
>DAORHX010000751.1:0-1840 GCA_035438245.1 Rubrivivax sp. | reverse complement strand
CGCAGGTGCCGGCCAGCAGCGCGACCAGCATCGCCGGCACCCAGCGGGTCAGCGGCCGCGCCAGCAGCGCGGCGGCAACGGTGAACGCCGCCGCCAGCAGCGCCGGCAGCTGCAGCTGCGGCAGATGGAGCGCGGTGCCGCGCAGCTGCTGCCAGGACGATCCGCCACGCGGCAGGCTCAGGCCCAGCGCCACCGGCAGCTGGTTGACGATGATCAGCAGCGCCGCGCCGGCGGTGAAGCCCACCACCACCGAATGCGGCACACGCTCGACGATGGCGCCGACCCGCGCCAGGCCCAGCAGCAGCTGCAGCGCGCCGACCAGGAAGCTCAGCGTCAGCACCAGCTGCACGTAGTGCGGCGTGCCGATCGTGGCCAGCGGCGCGATCAGGGCGACCGTCGTCAGCGAGATCGCATTGGCCGGACCGGTGACCATCAGCCGGCTCGAGCCGAACAGCGCGGCGACGATGCACGGCAGCATCGCCGCGTACAGCCCGTATTGCGGCGGCAGCCCCGCCAGCGTCGCGAAGGCCACGCCCTGCGGCAGCACCACCACCGCGCCGGTCAGGCCGGCCAACAGGTCGGCGCGCAGCGTGCCCGGCTGGCGCCACACCGGCGCCCAGCGCATGAACGGCAGTTGCATGCCGGCATGCTAACTTGCAGCCCCGCGCGCGAGGGCGCCTGCAAGCGGCGGCTTCAGTCGGTGAACACCGCCGGGCGCTTTTGCAGGCGCGCGGTCACGGCTTCGACCTGCTCGGGCGCACCGATCAGCGCCGCCTGCTCGCGGCTTTCGGCGAGCAGGATGTCCTTCGCGTCGCCGTGGGCCGCCAGGTCGAGCAGGCGCTTGGCGGCACGCATCGCCTTCGGCGGACGCGCGGCGATCTCGCGCGCCAGCGCAAGCGCCTGGGCATGCGGGTCGGCGCACAGACGGGTCGCCAGGCCGACACGCTGCGCCTCGCTGCCGTCGAAGACACGGCCGGTGTAGACCAGTTCGCGGGCGACGTCGTCGCGCACCAGGTCGCGCAGCAGCACCATGCCGCCCATGTCGGGCACCAGGCCCCAGTTGATCTCCATGATCGACAGCTGGGTGTCGGCGGCGATGAAGCGCATGTCGGCGGCCAGCATCAGCTGGAAGCCGCCGCCGTAGGCCACGCCGTGCACCGCGGCGATCACCGGCACCGGCAGCTCGCGCCAGACCATCACCGTGTGCTGCGGCGGGTTGGCGCCACCCGGCGTGCGCTCGCCCTGCAGCAGCCGCGCGCCGCCGCGTTCGCCCGAGGCCATGCGGCCGAAGTTGGCGGTGTCCAGCCCGGCGCAGAATGCGCGGCCTTCGCCGGACAGCACCACCGCGCGCAGCCCCGGCGTGGTCTTCAGCTGCTCGCCGGTGGTGCGCAGCGCAGCGAACATCGCGTCGTCGAGCGCGTTCATCTTGTCGGCGCGCACCAGGCGCACGTCGGCCACGCCCTGGTCCAGGGTCACGCGGATGCGGTCGTCCATGTCGTCATTCCTCCTTTGCAGTGGTTGGCAGCGCGGCGGCCAGCCGGTCCAGTCCGGCGAGCAGCCGCGCGACGTCGATCGGCTTGGTCCAGTAGTCGTCGAAGCCGCTGGCACGTGCGCGTGCCAGTGCGTCGGGCATGGCATTGGCCGACAGCGCGATCAGCGTCGCCGGCACGCGTTGCGCGCGCAGCTGCCGCAGCAGCTCGTGGCCGTCCATGTCCGGCAGCTGCATGTCCGCCAGCACCAGGTCGGGCCGCAGCTGCAGCGCGGCATCGATGCCCGTGCGGCCATCGCCGGCGACGTGCAGCGTGATGTTCGGCCGCAGCGCGACCAGCTCGCGCATGAC
>DAORHX010000750.1:0-1857 GCA_035438245.1 Rubrivivax sp. | reverse complement strand
TTCCGCGACGTGCACGACCACCTGGCGCGCATCAACGCCGCGATCGACGGCATCCGCGACACCATCGGCACGGCGATCCAGGTCAACCTGTCGATGGTGACGATCGAGGAGTCCGAAACCACCAAGCGGCTGGCGGCATGGGCCGCGATCTTCGCGGTGTCCACCGCGCTGGCCGGCATCTGGGGCATGAACTTCGAGCACATGCCCGAGCTGGGCTGGAAGTACGGCTATCCGCTGGCGCTGGGCCTGATCGCCAGCGCCGCCGGCTTCGTGTTCTGGCGCTTCCGGCGCGCCGGCTGGTTGTGAATCAGGATGCGCGCCCCGACCCCGATGCGCTGCTGCTGCAGCTGCGGCAGGACGAGGCGCGCGCGCGGCGCGGCAAGCTGAAGGTCTTCTTCGGCGCCTCGGCCGGCGTCGGCAAGACCTACGCGATGCTCGCCGCGGCGCGCCAGGCGCAGGCGCAGGGCACGGCGCTGCGGGTCGGCGTGGTCGAGACGCACGGGCGTGCCGAGACCGAAGCCATGGCGCGCGAGCTGCCGCGGCTGCCGCCGAAGCCCGTGCCGTACCGCGACCGCGTGCTGCAGGAATTCGACCTCGACGCGGCGCTGGACTGGGCCAAGGGGCATGACGAACCGCTGCTGCTGCTCGACGAACTGGCGCACAGCAACGCGCCGGGCTCGCGCCACCCGAAGCGCTGGCAGGACGTCGAGGAACTGCTCGCCGCCGGCATCGACGTCTGGTCGACGATGAACGTGCAGCACCTGGACAGCCTGAACGACATCGTCGGCGGCATCACCGGCATCCGCGTCTGGGAGACCGTGCCCGACCGGCTGTTCGACGAGGCCGACGAGGTGGTGGTGGTCGACCTGCCGCCCGACGAGCTGCTGCAGCGGCTGAAGGCCGGCAAGGTCTACATCCCGCAGCAAGCCGAGAGGGCCGCGGCGAACTTCTTCCGCAAAGGCAACCTGCTGGCGCTGCACGAACTGGCGCTGCGCCGCACCGCCGACCGCGTCGACGACGAGATGCAGGCCTGGCGCAAGCGCAGTTCGGTGCAGGCCGTGTGGCCGAACCGCGAGGCGCTGCTCGCCTGCATCGGCGCCGGCGACAGCGGCGAGAAGGTGGTGCGTGCCTGCGCGCGGCTGGCTGCACAGCTCGACGTGCCCTGGCACGCCGTGCATGTCGAGACGCCGGCGGTGCATCGGCTGCCGCAGGCGCGGCGCGACCAGGTGCTGCGTGTGCTGAAGCTGGCCGAGCAACTGGGGGCCCGGGTGGCCACGCCCGCCGCGCCCGAGGCCGCCGCGGCGCTGGTGCGCCACGCGCGCGAACACAACCTGCCGCGCCTGGTCATCGGCCGCACACGACGCCGCCCGCCCTGGCAGCGATCGGTGGCCGAGCGCATCGCCGACCGGGCCGACGACCTGGACGTGGTGCAGGTGGCGCTGGCCGCGTCGGCGCGTGGCCCTGCCGTGCGCGAGACGTCGAAGGCCGTGGCCGGCGAGCTGCCGTGGCGCGGCTACGCCGTGGCGGTCGGCTCCTGCGTGTTGACGGCCGTGCTGGCCACGCCGCTGCTCGACCGGCTGGAGCTGACCAACATCGTCATGTTCTTCCTGCTCGCCGTGGTCGGCGTCGGCTGGTTCTACGGGCGCGGGCCGGCGGTGCTGGCGGCTTTCCTCGGCGTGGCGCTGTTCGACCTGTTCTTCGTGCCGCCGCGCTTTTCGTTCGCCGTCAGCGACGTGCAGTACCTGGTGACCTTCGCGGTGATGCTGGTGGTCGCGCTGGCGATCGGCCAGCTCACCGCCGGGCTCAAGGTGCAGGCCGAGGCGGCCACGCAGCGCGAGCACCGCATGCGCGGGCTCT
>DAORHX010000749.1:0-1858 GCA_035438245.1 Rubrivivax sp. | reverse complement strand
CGCGCGCCGGCACGCCCGCCAGGCCGAGCCACATCAGAGCCAGGGCCAAGGTCTGCAGCAGCCTCATCGATGCCTTGCCGATCATCGTCGCAGTGATTCTCGCGCCGTGCGCGACACGGCTGCTGCCGCAGCGCATCGGGCGCCCCCGCGCCGCGCGTCGATGCGCGCCGCATCGCAGCCGAGTGCGGGCGAGCACCTCGCGGTCAGCCAGCTCATCGCGCAATGCTATGCGCGGCGGGCTTCGGCTACAGTCGGTCGAGACCCTCATGCTCGGGAGACAGCGACGATGTTCCAGCGCGACGTGATGCAAGGCCAGCGCATCCTGGTTACCGGCGGCGGCACCGGCCTGGGCCAGGCGATGGCCGAGAAGTTCCTCGAACTCGGCGCCGACGTCGCCATCTGCGGCCGGCGCAAGGCGGTGTGCGATGCCACCGCCGACGCCTGGCGCGCCAGGTTCCCGCAGGCACGCATCGACACCTTCGGCGTCGACATCCGCGTCGCGCCGGCGGTCGAGGAGATGGTCGAGTCGCTGTTCGGCAGCGGCGGCCTGACCGGGCTGGTGAACAACGCCGCCGGCAACTTCATCTCGCCGACCGAGGCGCTGAGCGCACGCGGCTTCGACGCCATCGCCGGCATCGTCTTCCACGGCAGCTTCTACGTCACGCAGGCCGTCGGCAAACACTGGGTGGCGCAGGCCAAGGCCGGCGCATGGAAGCCGGGCATGCCCTACCGCAGCGTGATGAGCATCGTCACCACCTGGGTCGACAACGGCAGCCCCTACGTCGTGCCCTCGGCGATGAGCAAGGCCGGCATCGACATCATGAGCAAGTCGCTGGCGGTGGAATGGGCCAGGTACGGCGTGCGGCTGAACACCGTCGGCCCCGGCGAAATTCCCACCGAAGGCATGAGCAAGCGCCTGAACCCCGGCGAGCAGCCGGGGCAGCGCAGCATCGAGCGCAATCCGATGGCGCGGCCAGGCCTGATGAGCGAGCTGCAGAACCTGGCGGCGTTCCTGATGGCGCCGGGCCAGTGCGACTGGCTCACCGGCCAGAGCATCATGATGGACGGCGGCAGTGCGCTGGCCACCGGCGGCAACTTCTACGAGCTGCGCAGCTGGAGCGACGACGACTGGCGCGTCGCACGCGAGCGCATCGAGGCGCAGAACGCCAAGGACCGCGCGGCGCGATGACCCGCTATTCCAACGCCGAACAGATCGCCGACTGGAACGGCGAGCAGGGCCAACGCTGGGCCGACCAGCAGGCGCTGCTGGACCGCATGGTCGAGCCCTTCGGCAATGCCGCGCTGCAGGCCGCCGCACCGCAGCCCGGCGAGCGCGTGCTCGACATCGGCTGTGGCTGCGGCAGCACCTCGATGACGCTGGCGCGCGCGGTCGGGCCGCACGGCAGCGTGCTCGGCATCGACATCTCGCGGCCGATGCTCGATGCCGCGCGGCAGCTGGCCGCGGCACACCCCGAGGCCAGGCTGTCGTTCGCCGAGGCCGACGCCTCGGTCGCGGCGCTGCCCGCCGGCCAGGACCTGCTGTACTCGCGCTTCGGCCTGATGTTCTTCGCCGAGCCGGCGCCGGCCTTGCGCCACCTGCGCGGCGCCTTGCGCCCCGACGGGCGCTGCGCCTTCGTCTGCTGGCGCGTGCCGCGCGACAACCCCTGGGCGATGGCGCCGCTGGTGGCCGCACGCAAGGCGCTGGGCATCCAGCCGCCGCCGGCCGACCCGCTGATGCCCGGGCCGTTCGCCTTCGCCGACGAGCAGCGGCTGCGCGCGTTGCTCGCCGAGGCCGGGTTTGCCGGCGTCGAGCTGCGGCGCTTCGACGCGCCGGCATCGGGCGGTGCGTCGCCGCGCG
>DAORHX010000748.1:0-1859 GCA_035438245.1 Rubrivivax sp. | reverse complement strand
GGCGGCGACGCGCGGCGGCTCGCCGCTGCCGCCAGCCAGGCCAAGGCGCGCGCGTCGGCGGCCGCGCTGGACGTGACCAAGGGCTGCATCCAGTTGCACGGCGGCATCGGCTACACCGACGAATGCGCCATCGGCCTGTACCTGAAGAAGGCGATGTTCGGCGCCGCCTGGCTGGGCAGCGCCACGGCGCACCGGCGCCGCTACGGCGAAATCGCCGCCGCCGGCGGCGACGCCGCGGTGCCCGAGCTCATCGCCGAGGGCGACCCGCCGATCCGCCGCGACGAGCTGCGCCGCTGGCTGGCCGAGAACTTCCCGGCCGAGTGGCGCTTTCCGCCCAGCCGCATGAGCCAGCGCGAGACGCTCGCCTGGCACGCCAAGCTGCACGCCAGGGGTTATGTCGCGCCGGGCTGGCCGAAGGCGCATGGCGGCATGGGCCTGAGCGCCTACGAGCAGGTGGCGCTGCAATCCGAGTTCGACCGCCACGGCATCAACATCGCGCCGAACATGGCGGTGGTGATGCTCGGGCCGCTGATCATCCGTTACGGCACCGAGGCGCAGCAGCGCGAGATCCTGCCGCGCATCCTCTCCGGCGAGGTGCGCTGGTGCCAGGGCTATTCGGAGCCGTCGGCGGGCTCGGACCTCGCCAGCATCCGCACCACCGCGGTGGCCGATGGCGACGACTTCATCGTCAACGGGCAGAAGATCTGGACCTCGTTCGCGCACGAGGCCGACTGGATCTTCATGCTCGTGCGCACCGACCCGAAGGCGAAGAAGCAGGAGGGCATCAGCTTCCTGCTGGCCGACATGCGCACGCCCGGCATCACCGTCAAGCGCATCCGCAACCTCGGCGGCAACGCCGAGTTCTGCGAGACCTTCTTCGACAACGTTCGCGTGCCGCGCGCCAACCTGGTGGGCGGGCTGAACCAGGGCTGGACGATGGCCAAGTCGCTGCTCGGCTCCGAGCGCATCATGATCGGCAACCCGCGCGGTGCGCGGGCGCCGCTGGCGCGGCTGCTCGAGCTGGCACGTGCCGGCGGCCTCGACGGCGATGCGGCGTGGCGCGCGCGCTACGACCAGCTGCGCCTGGACGTCGACGACCTGGAGGCGCTGTACGTGCGCTGCGTCGAGGTGCTGCGGCGCGGCCGCGAGCTGGGCCCCGAGGTGTCGATGCTGAAGATCTGGATCACCGAGGCGCAGCAGCGCGTGGCCGACCTGATGCTCGAGACCGCCGGCGCGGCCGGCGTGGCCGACGCGTCGCTCGATCTGCCGGGCGGCGCGCTGCACGTGGCCAACGTCTTCTTCTCGTCGCGGCCGGCCAGCATCTACGGCGGCAGCAACGAGATCCAGCGCAACATCCTGGCCAAGGCCGTGCTCGAACTGCCGGGCTGACGCAAGGGAGCCGATGCCATGACCGAATCCGAACGCCCTGCCTGGACCACCGGCCCGGGCCCCGAGGCCGTCTTCGCGCAGCGCCTGGCGGCCGGCGAGTTCCGCATCCAGCAGTGCGCAGCCTGCAAGCGCCACGTCTTCTATCCGCGCCTGGCCTGCAGCCACTGCGGCAGCGTCGAGCTGGCCTGGGTGGAGCCGAGCGGCCGCGGCACCGTGCATGCGGTGAGCATCGTGAACCGCAGCGCCGACAAGGGCGGGCCGTACAACGTGGTGCTGGTCGATCTGGCCGAAGGCCCGCGCATGATGGGGCGGGTGGACGGCATGGCGAACGACGCGATCCGCATCGGGCTGGCGGTGAGGGCGCGCCTGGGCACCGGCGTGGGCGGCGAGCCCTGCGTGGTGTTCGAGGCCGACGCGGCCGGGAGCGCGCGATGAGCGCCGGCAGCAGCATCCGCGGCAGCGCCGCGATC
>DAORHX010000747.1:0-1860 GCA_035438245.1 Rubrivivax sp. | reverse complement strand
CGCGTGCCCGCACCGCGCAGCAGCGCACCGACCGACGGCCCGCGCGGCGGGCTGGCCGGCCAGGCGGGCACGCCATGAAGCGCTACCTGCTGCCGCTGCTGGTCTTCGTCGTGCTGCTCGGTTTCCTAGCGGTGGGGCTCAAGCGCGACCCGCGCGAGGTGCCGTCGCCGCTGATCGACAAGCCGGCGCCGGCCTTCAGCCTGCCGCGGCTGGATACGCCCGAGCAGCAGCTCGCGCTGCACGACCTGAAGGGCAAGGTCTGGCTGCTCAATGTCTGGGCCTCGTGGTGCGTGGCCTGCCGCGTCGAGCACCCGCTGCTGGTCGAGCTGGCCGGCAGCGGTGCGGTGCCGATCTACGGCCTGAACTACAAGGACAAGCGCGACGACGCCCTCGCCTGGCTGGGCAAGCACGGCAACCCCTATGTCGCTTCGCTGTCCGACACGCAGGGGCTGGTCGGCATCGATTTCGGCGTCTACGGCGTGCCCGAGACCTTCGTCATCGACAAGAGCGGCACGATCCGCCTGAAGCACATCGGCCCGGTCACGCCCGAGGTGCTGCGCGACACCATCCTGCCGCTGGTGAAGAAGCTGAATGCATAGGCTGCTGCTGGTTCTGCTGCTCGGCTGGATGGGCGTGGCGGCGGCGCAGGAAGCGCAGCCGCGCGCCGCCGACCCGGCGCTCGAGGCCCAGGTGATGCGCATCGCCGAGGAACTGCGCTGCCTGGTGTGCCAGAACGAGACCATCGCCGCGTCGAATGCCGACCTGGCGGTCGACCTGCGCCAGCAGATCCGGCAGAAGCTGCAGCAGGGCCAGAGCCGGGATCAGATCGTCGACTTCATGGTGCAGCGCTATGGCGACTTCGTGCTGTACCGCCCGCCGCTGAAGGGCAGCACCTGGCTGCTGTGGGGCGGGCCGTTCGTGCTGCTCGGCATCGCGCTGCTGGCGCTGGGCCTGAGCATCCGGCGCCGGCGCCAGCGCGCCGCCGCGCCGCTGCGCGCCGACGAAACCGAGCGCGTGCAGCGGCTGCTCGAAGAGGACAAGGCCTGAGCATGGTGCTATTCGGTGCGGTCGCGGCGGCCTTGCTGGTGCTGGCGATGGCGATGCTGTGGCGGGGGCTGCGGCGCGGGTCGGCGCCGGCCGCGCCGGGCGTGTCGAACCTGACCCTGCTGAAAGCGCAGCTGCGGCAGCTGGACCAGGAGCTGGCGGATGGCGCCATCGATGCCGCGCAGCACCGCAGCGCGCGCACCGAGATCGAGCGCCGCGTGCTCGACGAGGAAAGCGTCGCCAGCACGCCGCAGCATGCCGGCTCGCCGCGCGCCACGCAGTGGGCGCTGCTGCTGGCGGTGCCGCTGCTGGCGCTGGGCCTGTACGCGCTGCTCGGCAACCCGGCGGCGCTGACGCCCCATGCGCGCAGCGCCGCCAGCGAGCCGACGCGCGAGCAGGTCGATGCGATGGTCGCGCAGCTGGCCGAGCGCATGGACAAGCAGCCGCCCGGCAATGTCGCCGATACCGAAGGCTGGGTCATGCTCGGGCGCAGCTACTCGATGCTGCAGCGCTATCCCGAAGCGAGCCGCGCCTTCGCGCGTGCGCTGGAACTGATGCCGGGCAACCCGCAGATCCTCGTCGACCAGGCCGACGTGCTGGCCATGCAGCGCGGCGGCGACCTGCAGGGTGAACCGCTGCGACTGATCGAACAGGCACTGCGCCACGACCCGACGAACCTGAAGGCCCTGGCGCTGGCCGGCACCGCCGCCTTCGACCGCAAGGACTTCGCCGCCGCGGTGCGCTACTGGACGCAGGCGCGATCCAGCGCCGGCGCCCAGGACAACGAGTTCACGCGCAGCCTGGACCGCAGCATCG
>DAORHX010000746.1:0-1866 GCA_035438245.1 Rubrivivax sp. | reverse complement strand
CCGGCAACATGGTCGACCTCGACAGCAACCCGACCAAGCTGATCGAGATCGTCGAAACCGGCAAGCAGATGCTGATGACACGCGGCTCGCTGACCACCTTCAGCATCGCCAACGACGTGGCGAAGTATTTCGCCATCATCCCGGCGGCCTTCGTCGCCACCTATCCGCAGCTCGCGGCGCTGAACGTCATGGGGCTGGCCAGCCCGAACTCGGCCATCTTGTCGGCGGTGATCTTCAACGCGTTGGTCATCGTCGCGCTGATCCCGCTGGCACTGAAGGGTGTGCCCTACCGCGCGGTCGGCGCGGCCGCGCTCCTGCGCCGCAATCTGGCTGTCTACGGCCTGGGCGGCGTGATCGTGCCCTTCATCGGCATCAAGCTCATCGACCTGGGCCTGGCGGCGCTCGGCCTGGCCTGAAAGGACCCCTCGTGAACTTCCAACTCCGCCCCGCGCTGACGCTGTTCGCCGTGCTGTCGCTGCTCACCGGCCTGGCTTATCCGCTGGCCGTCACCGGCGTCGCGCAGCTCGCGTTCACCGATCGCGCCAACGGCAGCCTGATCGTGCGCGACGGCCGGGTGGTCGGCTCCGAGCTGATCGGCCAGCCCTTCAGCGACCCGAAGCACTTCTGGAGCCGGCCGTCGGCGACCTCGCCGATGCCCTACAACGCGGCCAACTCGGCGGGCGCGAACCAGGGCCCGACGAACCCGGCGCTGGCCGAGGCGGTGCAGGCGCGCATCGCGGCGCTGCGCGCGGCCGACCCCGGCAACCCCTTGCCGGTGCCGGTGGACCTGGTGACGGCCTCGGCCAGCGGCCTGGACCCGCACATCAGCCGTGCCGCGGCCGACTACCAGGCCGCGCGCGTCGCACGGGCGCGTTCGCTGCCGCAGGCGCGGGTGCATGAACTGATCGAGCAGCACACCGAGGGTTCGCTGCTGGGCTTCATCGGCGAGCCGCGCGTGCACGTGCTGCGCTTGAACCTGGCGCTCGATGCCGGTGGGCGCTGAGGCCATGGCCGATGTCTGGGGGGTGCTCGGCGCGCTGGCGGCGATCGTGCTGCCGATGGCGCTGGCCGGCTGGTTGCTGGGCCGCCCGCAGCGCCGGCCGCCGCCCGATCGGCGTGGGAAGATGCCGCCCGACCGAGGAGGCTGAACCATGCTGATCAACTGCGTTGCCTATCAGGAAGGCCGCAAGCTGGCCGACATCGCCATCGACGACATCGACCAGTGGCTGAAGCAGCCCGGCTGCTTCGTCTGGGTGGCGCTGCGCGACGCGACCGACGACGAGCTGCGGCAGATGCAGCAGGAGTTCGATCTGCACGAACTGGCGGTCGAGGACGCGCGGCACGGCCACCAGCGGCCGAAGATCGAGGAGTACGGCCACACGCTGTTCGTCGTCATGAAGCTGCCGGAGCTGCGCGACGGCGAGCTGCAGACCGGCGAGGTGGCGATCTTCGTCGGTGCCAACTTCGTGCTCTCGGTGCGCAACGGCAGCCGCCAGGGTTTCCTCGGCGTGCGCGAGCGCTGCGAACGCGAGCCCGAGCACCTGAAGCAGGGCGCGGGCTTCGTGCTCTACGCGCTGATGGACGCGGTGGTCGACCGCTACTTTCCGCTGCTCGATGCGATGGAGACCGAGCTCGAGCAGATCGAGGGCCGGATCTTCGAACGCGGCGCGGCGCGCTGGAACATCCAGCGGCTGTACGACCTGAAGGGCCGCGCCATGGAGTTGCGCCACGCGGTCGCGCCGCTGCTCGAGGTGGCCGGCAAACTCTACGGCGGGCGCGTGCCGGCGGTGTGCGTGCCGAGCCAGGAATACTTCCGCGACGTGCACGACCACCTGGCGCGCATCAACGCCGCGATCGACGGCATCC
>DAORHX010000745.1:0-1867 GCA_035438245.1 Rubrivivax sp. | reverse complement strand
ACGAGTTCGAGAACATCTCGTGGGTGCTGTACCCGAACGACAGCACGCCGGCCGGGCGCGAGCTGCGGCTGCGCCAGGAATACTTCTTCACCTGCGCGTCGATCCAGGACATCGTCGGCCGCCACCTGAAGGAGCACGGCAGCCTGGCCACGCTGGCCGACAAGGTGGCGATCCACCTGAACGACACGCACCCGGCGATCGGCGTGGCCGAGCTGCTGCGTGTGCTGTGCGACGAACACGCGATGCCGTGGCCCGAGGCCTGGGCGCTGACGCAGCGCGTCTTCAGCTACACCAACCACACGCTGATGCCCGAGGCGCTGGAGACCTGGTCGGTGGCCCTGATGCAGCACGTGCTGCCGCGGCACCTGGAGATCATCCTGCTGATCAACCAGACGGTGCTCGACCTCGCCGCCGCCAGTCGCCCCGGCGACTGGGAGTTCCTGCGCCGGCTGTCGCTGATCGACGAATCGGGCGAGCGCCGCGTGCGCATGGCGCACCTGTCGATCGTCGGCAGCCACAAGGTCAACGGCGTGTCGGCGCTGCACTCGAAGCTGCTGGTGCAGACGATCTTCGCCGACTTCGCCAGCCTGTGGCCCGAGCGCTTCACCAACATGACCAACGGCGTCACGCCGCGGCGCTGGCTCGCGCATTCCAACCCGGGCCTGAGCCGCCTGCTCGACCGCTGCATCGGCAGCGACTGGCGGCTCGACCTCGACCAACTGCGCCGCCTGCGGCCGCTGGCCGACGATGCCGCGTTCCGCGACGAATTCCGCGCGGTGAAGCTGGCCAACAAGCAGCGGCTGGCGGCGCACATCGCGGCGACGACCGGCATCGCGGTCGACCCGGCGAGCCTGTTCGACGTGCAGGTCAAACGCATCCACGAATACAAGCGCCAGCTGCTGAACCTGCTGCACGTGGTGACGCGCTACCACGCCATGCTCGCGGAACCGGCGCGCCACTGGGTGCCGCGCACGGTGATCTTCGCGGGCAAGGCGGCGTCAAGCTACCACATGGCCAAGCAGATCATCCGGCTGATCCACGACGTCGGGCAGGTCATCAACCACGACGCGCGCATGGCCGGTCGGCTGAAGGTGGTGTTCGTGCCGAACTACGGCGTATCGGTGGCCGAACAGATCATGCCCGGCGCCGACCTGTCCGAGCAGATCTCCACCGCCGGCACCGAAGCGTCGGGCACCGGCAACATGAAACTGGCGCTCAACGGCGCGCTGACCATCGGCACCGACGACGGGGCGAACATCGAGATCCGCCAGGCTGTCGGCGACGAGCACATCTTCATCTTCGGCCACGACGCACGGCAGGTGGCGGCGCTGCGCGAAGGCGGCTACCAGCCGCTGCGCCTGCACGACGAAAGTGCCGCGCTGCGCGCGGTGCTGCAGGCCATCGGCGGCGGCGCCTTCTCGCCCAACGAGCCGGCGCGCTACCGCGGCGTCGTCGACGCCTTGCTGTGGGGCGGCGACCACTACCAGCTGCTGGCCGACTACGACGCCTACGTGCAGGCGCAGACGCGCGTGGACACGCTGTTCCGTGACCCGCAGGCCTGGGCGCGCTCGGCGGTGCTCAACGTCGCCGGCATGGGCATGTTCTCGGCCGACCGCACGATCCGCGACTACGCACGCGAGATCTGGCGCATCGAGCCGCGGCACGCGGCCGGCTGACGATGCTCGAGCAGCGCGACGTCCAGCAGCTGTGCCAGGGCCGGCATGCCGATCCGTTCGGCGTGCTCGGGCCGCACGATCGCGACGGCGGTGTCTGGCTCGCGGTGTTCCTGCCCGGCGCGGCGCAGGTCGCCGCCGTGGCCGCCGGCAGCGGCGCGTTGCTGGCCGAACTGACGCGCCGCGATGCGGCC
>DAORHX010000744.1:0-1867 GCA_035438245.1 Rubrivivax sp. | reverse complement strand
ATGGCCGATTCCTGCAGCAGGCTCTGCGTCGCCAGGTTCGTGCCCTGCGACTTCTGGCGCTGGTCGACGTTGCCGTACAGCAGCAGCGTGCGCGGGTCCTCGGCCGCCGCGCCGCGCTGCCACCAGTCCCAGGCCAGCGCTGCGGCAGCCAGCAACAGCACGACAGCAATGCCGATGACGACGGCACGGCGCCGCCGCAGCGACGCGGGGGAAGGAGCGGAGGTGGTGTTCATCGAAACCCGGCTTCTTGTACGGACATGCAGATTGTTGGGAGAGGTGATCGCTCTTGCCTCGGTTGCCGGCGACCAGATCGCCACGCCGTCTTCGGGGGCACGAGTGTCCAGATCTTTCCGCCGCTATTTCTCCAGCACGTAGCGCCCCGGCGCCTCGGCCAACGCATGGCCCATGCGCGGCGGCTTGACCTTGCCAGCGCTGCGCGCCGCCAACCACTGCTGCCAGGCCGGCCACCACGAGCCCTGATGGCGCGGCGCGGCCGCCAGCCAGTCGTCCGGGCCGAGATACTGGCCGCCGGCCGGGCGTGTGAGCAGCTGGTAGCTGCGCCGCGAATCGGGCGCCGGAGGGTTGACGATCCCGGCGTTGTGCCCACCGCTGGTCAGCACGAAGCTGATCTCGGCCGGGCTCAGATGGTGCAGCTTGTGCACGCTGCGCCACGGTGCCACGTGGTCGGTAAGCGTGCCCACCATGAAGGTCGGCAGCTTCAGGCTGCCCAGTGACACCGGTTTGCCGTCCACCAGATAGCGGCCCTCGCTCAGGTCGTCGCGCAGGAACAGACGCTCCAGGTACTGCGTGTGCATCTTTGCCGGCATGCGCGTGGCGTCGGCGTTCCAGGCCATCAGGTCGTTCATCGGCGCGCGCTCGCCGAGCAGGTATTCGTTGACCATGCGCGACCACAGCAGGTCGTAGCTGCGCAGCATGCTGAAGGCACCCGCCATCTGCTGTGCGGTCAGGTAGCCGGTCTCGTGCATCTGCGCCGCCAGCAGGTTGAGCTGGCTGGCGTCAATGAACAAGCTCAACTCGCCGGGCTCGGAGAAGTCGGTCTGCGCGGCGAAGTAGGTGGTGCTGGTGAGCCGCGTGTCGCCGTCGCGCGCCATCGCGGCCGCGCCGATGGCCAGCAGCGTGCCGCCCAGGCAATAGCCGACGGCATGCACCTTGCGCTTTGGGCAGATGCGGCCCACCGCGTCGAGCGCATCGCGCAGGCCCAGCTGCAGGTAGTCGTCCATCCCCAGGTCACGCTCGGCCTGCCCCGGGTTCTTCCACGAGATGCAGAACACGGTGTGGCCCTGGCCGACCAGGAATTTGATCAGCGAATCGTGCGGCGACAGGTCGAGGATGTAGTACTTCATGATCCACGCCGGCACGATCAGCAGCGGCTCGGCGTGCACCGTGGGCGTGGCCGGCGCGTACTGGATCAGCTCGATCAGCCGGTTGCGCAACACCACCTTGCCGGGCGTCAGCGCGACCTCGTGGCCGGACCTGAACTGTTCCGCCCCGGCCGGCATCGCGCCGCTGGCCTGGCGCTGCAGGTCATCGGCCCAGAACTGCAGCCCACGCGCCAGGTTGGCCCCGGCCTCGCGCACGGTGCGGTCGATCACCACCGGGTTGGCCCACGGCAGGTTGCCGGGCGACAGCAGGTCCAGCCACTGGCGCGCGGCGAAGGCCACCAGGTCCTCATGGTGCTTCTCGACGCCGGGCACGCCGTGGGTGGCGGCCTGCCACCACTGCTGCGCCATCAGGAAACCCTGCTGCCACAGGCTGAAGGGCCAGGCCTGCCACTGCGGCGCGGCGAATCGGCGGTCCGGCGCCTGCAACGGCAGTACAGGCTCAACGCCGCCTGTGGCCTGCGCCG
>DAORHX010000743.1:0-1874 GCA_035438245.1 Rubrivivax sp. | reverse complement strand
TGCGACCCAGGCGGTGTCCGACCGCTCGACGGTGCAGGAGTCGGCCGAACTGACCGCGCTGCCGGAGCCGAGCACCTACATGCAGCTGCTCGCCGCCTTCCTGGTGATGGGTTTCGTGGTCAGCCGCCGCACCCGCCGCCACTGAACGCCGCTCGTATCGCAGCAGGGCCCGCTTCGGCGGGCCTTGTCATTTGCACATCCCCGAGCGACGCAACGCTCAGAGCGGCAGCTCGCTGAAATAGCGCCCGCCATGGAAGATCAGGGGTGTCGCGCCGGCGGGCACGCTGCAGCAGATCGCCCCGACCGCCAACTATCCGGGCGGCAGCGCCGAAGGCGCCGCCTGGCGCGACCTGAACACCGCGCGCGTGGCCGCAGGTGCCGGCTGGCTGCTGCAAAGCACCGAGCTGGACGCCGCCGCCGCCGCACACGTCAACTACCTGGTGCGCAACATCGGCGCCAGCGGCCATGCCGAAGAGCCGGGCAAGACCGACTACTACGAGGCGTCGCCCACCACCCGTGTCGCCAAGGCCGGTTTTGTCGCCAGCTTCGGCAACGAAACGATCAGCGACTCTCGCCCGTTGCTGGGCGGCCTGATCGACTTCACCTGCGCCGAGGAGCTGCTCAACAGCGTCTACAACGCGGTGGCGCTGCTGGGCCCGGTGACGCACGTCGGCTTGCGGGGTTGGGACGGCACCTTCTCGGGCGTGCAGTTCTGCCTCGCGCTGGTCGCCGCGCCGGCCAGCCAGCCCGAGGGGCAGGTGGTGCCGGCCGGCAAGATGGTCGTCTACCCCTACGGCGGCCAGACCGGCGTGATCGGGAGCGTCAACCTGCAGGTCGAAGCGCCGCGGCCTTCGAGCACCCTGCTGCCCAACGACCTGGCGGGCACGCCGGTGATCGTGCACCTGCGCAATGCCGACTACCTGAACCTGCGCCAGGCCGGCACGCTGAATCCCCAGGTGACGAAGTTCGAGCTGGTCGAGACGTCTTCGGGCACGGTGGTGCCGGCCGTCATCCTGGCGCACACCGCGCTCAAGGGCAGCGGCGTCGTGCTCAACGAAGACCCTAACCTGCCGGTGGGCGCGGTGGTGCTGATGCCGCTGGCGCCGCTGCTGGGCGGGCAGACCTACACGGTGTCGTTCACCGCCACGCTGCAGGACGGCGGCCCGACCCTGCACAAGGTCTGGGACTTCGCCACGCGCTAGTCGCCGCCGCCGCGTGCAGCGCGGGCCGATGCCGTCGGGCATGATGCCCGCCGATGCTGCACCTGCAACGCCTGAGCAAGTCCTTCGGCGGCACGCCGGTCTTCCGCGACGTCGGCTTCGCGGTGGCGCGCGGCGAGTTCGTCGCGCTGGTCGGCGAGTCGGGCGTCGGCAAGTCGACGCTGCTGAACTGCGTGGCCGGGCTGGAACGGCCCGACAGCGGCAGCCTGAGCCTCGCCGGCCAGGACGTGCTGGCACTGGACGAGGACGCGCGCGCCAGGCTGCGCCGCACGCAGCTCGGCTTCGTGTTCCAGGCCTTCCACGTGCTGCCGCACCTGAGCGTGGCGCAGAACGTGGCGCTGCCGCTGCTGCTGCTCGGCCGGCCCGATGCGGCGCGCGTGCGCGCGGTGCTGGCGGCCGTCGGCCTGGATGAGCTGCACGAGCGCATGCCGGCACAGCTGTTGGGCGGGCAGCTGTAGCGGGTGGCGATCGCGCGTGCGGTGGCGCTTGCGCCGGCGCTGGTCCTCGCCGACGAGTCCACCGGCAACCACGACCCGACATCGGAAGAGAGGCGAGTATGCAACGGGTGTAGATTGCGGTGGTTGTCGTTCCATTAAAAAAACAACAGGATTCATAATTTATACAAATTTTCTAGACTCATGAGCAAATCTGCAT
>DAORHX010000742.1:0-1877 GCA_035438245.1 Rubrivivax sp. | reverse complement strand
GGCGGCGCCGCCGGCATTGCGTCGGCCGGCGCAGGCACGCGCTCCAGCAGCGCGTCGACCAGCGCGCCGATCGGCAGCTGGTGGTAGACATGGTGGCCCATCAGCACGTCGCCGTCGAACACCTGGATCGCGTGGCGCAGGTCGATGCGCCGCGCCGACACGGCGAAGTTCGTGTCCGAGACGATCACGCCGAGCAGCAGCAACGCGTCGGAGCCCTCGACCCGCTCGCTGACCGCGGCATCGCCGGCCAGGCCGAGGTAGGTGCCGATCAGCGGCACGTCGGCATGCGCGAGCAGGCCGCGGCCCATGAAGCTGGTGACCACCGGGATGCGCAGCCGCCGTGCCAGCTCGGCCACGCGCTGCTCGACGCCATAGCGGCGCACCTCGACGCCGACCATCAGCACCGGCCGCTCGGCGGCGGCCAGCCGCGCCAGCAACTCGTCGGCGCAGGCCGCCAGCCGTTCGGCATCGGGCGCGATCGTCGCCGCGTCGGGCACCGCGTCGCAGGCCGTGCCCGGCATGTCGCGCGGGATCTCCAGGTACACCGGCCGCGAGCGCGCGAGCGCGGCGTCGAGCACGCGCGCGATCAGCGCCGGCGCGCGCTGCGCATCGTCGAGCCGCGCGCGGTCGACCGTCAGTTCCTCGAACAGCCGCCACTGCGAATCGAGCGTCTTCACCTGGTGGTGCAGCAGGAAGCCGCTGGCCGCTTCGTGCGCGGCCGGCGCGCCGGACAGCACGACCAGCGGCACGCGTTCGGCATAGGCGCCAGCCACGGCATTGACCAGGTTGAACGCGCCGGCACCATAGGTGACGGCGGCCACGCCGAGGCCGCCGCGGGCGCGCGATGCGGCATCGGCGGCGAAGCCGACGCCAGGCTCGTGCGACAGCGTGTGCAGCGGCAGCAGCTTCGCGTCTTCGATCTCGCGGAACAGCGGCAGCGCGAAGTCGCCCGGGATGCCGAAGACCTCGCTCGCGCCGCGCGACTTCAATCCCTGCAGCAGGCGTCGGGTGATGTTCATGCGTTCACCGCCGGGTGATGCAGCGGCACGGCCGCGGCGCGCGCGTCGGCGGCGTCGATCGTGCCGGGGCAGGGATGGAGATGCGGTGGCGACATGCTGGCGGCTGCGGAGGTCGGGGGTGGCGAGCGAGGGACGGGTGCCCGGCATGGCGCGCCAGCGCCGCGACGGGTGCGGCCGCGCTCCATGAAACGGCCCGCAGTCTAGGGTTGCGCCCGTCGCCCGCCATTAAGATGCATCAAGTTTGCATGTTTCGAGCGATGCCGATCAGCTCTGCCGCGACGTCGCACCGCTGGCCGCTGCTGCGGCTTGCCTTCCGCCCGTTCTATCTCGGTGCCGCGGCGTTCGGCGCGGTGGCGGTGCCGCTGGCGGTCGCTGCGCTGCTGGGCGTGGTGTCGCTGCCGCTGGCACCGACGCCGCTGCTGTGGCATGCGCACGAGATGATCTTCGGCTTCGCCGTGGCGGCGATCACCGGCGTCATGCTGACCACGGCCGCCAAGGCCTGGAGCCCGCAGGTCGCGCCGCGCGGCGCCGCGCTGGCGGCGTTGGCGCTGCTGTGGCTGGGGGCGCGCATCGCCGCGCTGCTCGCGCTGCCGTATGGGCTGTATGCGCTGCTCGACGCGCTGCTGCTGCCGTTGGTCGCGGCCGTGATGTTCAGCGGCCTGCTACAGCCGCGCCATCGCGCGCAGCTGCCGCTGGGTGTCATCGTGCTGTTGCTGGCGCTGGCCAACGGCGTGTTCCACCTGGCCGTGCTCGGCGTGATCGAGCTGGCGCCGCTGCGCGCGCTGCATGCCGGGCTGGCGCTGGTGGTGCTGCTCGAATGCCTGATCGCCGCGCGCGTGATCCCCGGCTACACGATCT
>DAORHX010000741.1:0-1879 GCA_035438245.1 Rubrivivax sp. | reverse complement strand
GACACCGGGCCCACGCCGCCGGCCCCGCCGGCAGGCTGAATGCGGCCGGCGGCAGCGTCGCCGCTTGACGGCGCTCAGCCTGGGGCGCCCTGACCCCCACCTACAATCGCGCCGCCGCGAAGTCGCAGCCGTTTGCGCAGGCGGGGGGAAAGCACATGTTCTTCGGCAAACTGCTGCCCCGCGAGGGCAACTTCTTCGAGCTGTTCGACCAGCATGCCGCCTTCATCACGCAGGCGGCGCGGGCCTTCCTGCAGCTGATCCAGAACTACGGCGACGCCGCGCAGCGCGAACGGCACGCGGGCGAGGTCGACACCGCCGAGCGCGCCGCCGACCGCGTGACGGCCGAGGTCAACCGCCTGCTGCACAAGACCTTCATCACGCCGATCGGACGCGAGCAGATCCACGGCCTGATCAACGGCATGGACGACATCGTCGACCTGCTGCAGGACGCCACCGAGACGCTGTCGCTGTACGACGTGCGCAAGCTCACCGACGATGTGCTGCGCCTGGGCGTGATCAGCGCCAAGTGCTGCGACCGTGTGCAGCACGCGGTGTCGCTGCTGCCCAAGCTGAGCCGTTCCGACGTGGCCGAGGCGGCGATCAAGACCTGCGAGGAGATCGACCAGCTCGAGTCCGACGCCGACCGCGTCATGCGCTCGGCGATGTCCAGGCTGTTCCGCGAAGAGACCGACGTGCGCGAGCTGATCAAGTTGAAGGCCATCTACGAGCACCTGGAGTCGATCTCCGACCGCTGCGAGGACGTGGCCAACATGATCGAAGGCGTGGTGCTCGAGAATTCCTGAGCGGGGCGCCGTGACCGTGCAAAGCCTGCAGATCGGTTTCTGGGTCATCGCCATGCTGGTGCTGCTGGCGCTGGTGTTCGACTTCATGAACGGCTTCCACGACGCGGCGAACTCGATCGCCACGGTCGTGTCCACCGGCGTGCTGAAGCCGCAGACGGCGGTGGCCTTCGCTGCGTTCTTCAACGTCGTGGCGGTGTTCGTCTTTCATCTGAACGTCGCCGCCACCGTCGGCAAAGGCATCGTCGACCCCGGCGTGGTCGACCAGTACGTGGTCTTCGGTGCGCTGATCGGCGCGATCGCCTGGAACCTGCTGACCTGGTGGTACGGCATTCCGTCGAGCTCGTCGCATGCGCTGATCGGCGGCATCGTCGGCGCGACGATCGCCAAGGCCGGCACAGGCAACCTGCTGTGGGGCGGCGTGTTCAAGACCGTGGCCTTCATCGTCGTCTCGCCGGTGCTGGGCTTCGTGCTCGCCGGCTTGCTGATGGTGGTGGTGTCGTGGCTGTGCCGGCGCAGTTCGCCGCTGCGCGTGGACAACTGGTTCCGCCGGCTGCAGCTGGTGTCCGCGGGCCTGTATTCGCTGGGCCACGGCGGCAACGACGCGCAGAAGACCATCGGCATCATCTGGATGCTGCTGATCGCGTCGGGCGCGGCCGCGGCCACCGACCGCATGCCGCCGACCTGGGTGATCTGGTCGTGCTACCTGGCCATCGGCGCGGGCACGCTGTTCGGCGGCTGGCGCATCGTCAAGACGATGGGCCAGCGCATCACCAAGCTCAAGCCGGTCGGCGGCTTCTGCGCCGAGAGCGGCGGTGCGCTGACCCTGTTCCTCGCCACGGCGCTGGGCATCCCGGTGTCCACCACGCACACCATCACCGGCGCCATCGTCGGCGTCGGCGCGGTGCGCAACGCGTCGAAGGTGCGCTGGGGCGTGGCCGGCAACATCGTCTGGGCCTGGGTGTTGACCATTCCGGCCAGCGCGCTGGTGGCGGCGGTGTCGTACTACATCGGCCGGGCGTTGTTCTAGTGTAGTGTTTGATTCTTGAGGGAACTTAATTGCGCAACTTGCCTCCAAT
>DAORHX010000740.1:0-1880 GCA_035438245.1 Rubrivivax sp. | reverse complement strand
CCGGGCGCGGCGACCGAAGGAAGCTGCTCGCCCTGGCCCAGAAGAACGCCGCCTCGGGCTTCGCCACCCGCCGCAACCGCCAGGAGGACAGCGACCAGGCGCTGACGGCCCTCAAGCAGCGCCTCGGCCTCAGCCGCCTGCCGCGGGTGATCGAGTGCTACGACATCAGCCACATCCAGGGCTCCGACACGGTCGCGTCGATGGTGGTCTTTGTCGACGGAGCCGCGGCCCGCAAGCGCTACCGCAGCTTCAAGATCCGCGGCCTCGACGGCCTCGCCCAGGGCACGCGGCAAAACGACGACTTCGCCAGCATGGCCGAGGTGCTCGGCCGCCGGCTGCGGCGCGGCCTGGTCCAGCAGGGCCCGCAGCAGCAGCCCATGCGACAGCAGCACCGCCAACGCCAGCAAGGCCCAGGCGGCAACACGCGGCAGGCGCTGCCTCGAACGCATCGGACAATGGTGCCACCAACCGGAAGCACCGCATGAAACTCGCCACCTACAAGGACGGTTCGCGCGACGGGCAGCTGCTCGTCGTGTCGCGCGACCTGCACAGCGCCCACTACGCCACCGGCATCGCCACGCGGCTGCAGCAGCTGCTGGACGACTGGAACTTCCTGTCGCCGCAGCTCGAGGACCTGTACCAGACCTTGAACCAGGGCAAGGCGCGGCATGCGTTCGCCTTCGAGCCGGCGCACTGCATGGCGCCGCTGCCGCGCGCCTACCAATGGGCCGACGGCTCGGCCTTCCCGAACCACATCGACCTGCTCAGCCGCGCGCGCGACACCGAGCCGCCCGCGGACTTCATGGACGACCCGCGCATCTACCAGGGCGGCAGCGACGACCTGCTCGGCGCCTGCGACGACGCGGTCTTCGCCGACGTCGGCTGGGGCATCGATTTCGAAGCCGAGCTGGCGGTGGTCACCGGCGACGTCGCCATCGGCACCGGCGCCGATGCCGCGCTGGACAGCGTGCGCCTGCTGATGCTGGCCAACGACTGGAGCCTGCGCCACCTGGTGCCCGGCGAACTCGGCAAGCAGTTCGGCTTCCTGCAAAGCAAGCCGGCGACCACCTTTGCGCCGGTGGCCGTGACGCCCGACGAGCTGGGCAGCGCCTGGCGCGGCGGGCGGCTGCACCTGCCGGTGGACATCGCCTGGAACGGCAAGGCGGTGGCGCACATCGACGCCGGCGCCGAAATGAGCCTGCACTTCGGCCAGCTGATCGCGCACATCGCCAGGACGCGCCGGCTGCGCGCCGGCAGCATCGTCGGCAGCGGCACGGTCAGCCAGGGCGACGCGGCCGCCGGCTACGGCTGCATCGCCGAGAAGCGTGCCCGCGAGATCATCGAAGGCGGCAGCGCCGCCACCGGCTACATGGCCTTCGGCGACCGGCTGCGCATCGAGGTGCTCGACGCCGGCGGCGGCAGCGTGTTCGGCGCGATCGACCAGCGTGTCGCGCCGCTGGCCGGCGGCGCATGACACTTTGCGCGCGCTGCAGCGGCAGCGCACAATGGTTCTCATCGGCAGGCCACGACGAAGGAGCGTCATGATCGACACGAGCGCATTCACGAAGCTGGTACCCGGCTTCGATTTCCTCAACAACCTGATGCAGGGTGCCGGCCAGGCGGCGCCGGCGATGGGCCAGTGGGTGGCGCCGACGTTGAACCCCGACGAGCTGGAAAAGCGCATCAGCGAGCTGAAGACGCTGCAGTTCTGGCTGGAGCAGAACGCGCGCATGATGGGCATGACGGTGCAGGCGCTCGAGGTGCAGCGCATGACCTTGTCGACGCTGCATTCGATGAACCTGCCGATGGCCGACCTGCGCAGCGCGCTGTCGCTGCCCGAGACGGCGGCGCCGGCGGCGCCGAGCCCCGCCCCGGCAGCG
>DAORHX010000739.1:0-1880 GCA_035438245.1 Rubrivivax sp. | reverse complement strand
CGCAGCATGAGCCCCTGCCGGGTGCCGCCTGCCGCGCCGTGCCGAAGCGCGACGAAGTTGGCTGTTGGAATTCGGCAGCTTTGCGCCGTGACCAGCCCTGGCGACGGTCAGGCTGCGACCGGGGGTGCAACGCCGGAACTGGGTCGCGGCTCGGCGCTCGGTGCCACCGGCAGCGTGAACTCGAAGCAGGCGCCGCGGCCGGGCTCGGCCTGGGCTTCCACGCGGCCGCCGTGGCGCTGGACGATGCGCTGCACGATGCTCAGGCCGATGCCGCTGCCGGCGTAGTCGTCGCGGGCGTGCAGCCGCGCGAATGGCTTGAACAGCTGCGTCGCGCGCGCCGGGTCGAAACCGACGCCGTTGTCCTGCACGCTGATGCGCACCACCTCGTCGCCTTCGGCGCGCAGCCCGACGCGGGCCTGCGGCGTGGCGCTGTCGCGTGTGAACTTCGCGGCGTTGCCCATCAGGTTCAGCAGCACGATCTTCATCGCCGCCGGGTTGGCGGTCACCTGCATGTCCAGCTGGATGTGCCAGCGCAGCGGCGCGCGGCGCTGCTGCACCGGCAGCTCGGCCACCACGTCGTGCACCAGTGCGCTGAGGTCCAGCGGCTGCAGCGGCATCGGCTGCAGCGACGAGCGCGCCAGCGCGAGCAGCGCATCGACCGTGTCGCGCATGCGTTGCGCCGCCACCACCTGCAGCTTCAGCAGTTCCTGGTCCTCGGCCAGCAGCCGCGGCGCGCCGCGGTCGGCCAGCATCTGCGCCAGGCCCTGCACGTGGCCGATCGGCGTGCGCAGCTCGTGCGCCAGCTGGCGCGCGAACGCATCCAGGTCCAGATTGACCTGCTGCAGGTCGCGCGTGCGTTCGTCGACGGCCCGCTGCAGCGTCTCGTTGTGGCGCAGCAGCAGCGTCTGCGCCTGCTGGCGCGCGGTGATGTCGCGGCCGACGCCGTGATAGCCGACGAAGCGCCCGCCGCCGTCGAAACGCGGCATGCCGCTGAGCGAGATCCACAACCAGCGGCCGTCGCCGGCGTCGATCTCTAACTGCAGCGAACGGAACGGCCGCCGCGCGTCCAGATCGGCGCGATGGTCGGCCCATTGTTCGGGCGTCAGCGCGGCGCCGTGCGCGTCCCAGCGTGTGCGGCCGACCAGCCGCTCGGCCAGCTCGATGCCGAGCAGCCGCTGCTGCTCGGCGCCCATCGGCAGCAGCCGGTGCTCGGCGTCGGTCTGCCAGTACCAGTCGGCGGCCAGCTGCGCCATCGCCGACCAGCGCTGCTCGCTGGCGCTCAGCCGGTCGAGCGCCAGCCGGCTTTCGGTGACATCGCGACCGACGCCTTCATAGCCGATGACCGTGTCCTGCACGTTGCGCCGCGGCCGGCCGCTGATGGCGATCCAGCGCGGCGAGCGCGCCGACGATCCCACCTGGAAGGCGACGTCGCGAAACGCCTCCAGCCGCGCCATGCGGCCGAGCAGCACCGGCCAGCCGGCTTGCGGCGCGCGGAACAGGCCGATCTGGTCGAAGCGCTTGCCGAGCAGCGCGCGGTCGTCCAGCCCCGGCGCCAGCGCCTGCGGCGCGGCGCGCGACAGCCAGCTCAGCCGGTGCGTGCGGTCGCTCTCCCAGTACCAGTCGGCCGACAGGTCGGCCAGCGCCTGCCAGCGCCGTTCGGCATCGCCGAGCGCGGTTTCCATGCCGCTGGCCAGCGCGCCGAAGGCCGACGGTGCGCCCAGCGGTTGCTCGCGCAGATGGCGCACCGCGTCGCGCCAGCGCTCGTGGTCGAGGTCGTCGCCGACGCGGTGCAGCGTGCTGCGCACCTGCTGCCGCCGCCCGAAGCGGTGCCCGACCAGCAGCACCGCCGGCACCAGCAGCGCCAGCCACAGCGCGTCGAC
>DAORHX010000738.1:0-1884 GCA_035438245.1 Rubrivivax sp. | reverse complement strand
TCTTCGCGGCGAAGAGGCCGACGCTGCCGCCGACCACCAGGGCGCCGACGATCCACGGGTAGCCCGCCGGCGTGACGCGCGGGCCGAGCACGGTGGCGAGCACCGCGATCGTCATGCCGATCATGCCGAACAGGTGGCGCTGCACCGTGCGGCACAGCGCGTCGTCGTCGCTGACGTCGACGCGGCCCACGCTGACCAGCACGTCGAAGATGAAGCAGCGCAGCGCCTTGTGCAGGCTGGCGAGCAGGTCGTGGTGCGGGGAAGGGCTCATGGCGGTGTCGTCGCAGTCGGGGTAGGAGGGCAGTTTGCCGGCGGCACTGCGCCGGCACCATCCCTCCAAAGAGCCATGCGGCCGGCCGCGGCGGGCCATGTGCCGTGCCTTCACAGCAGCTCCTCGGCGACGAACAGCGCCAGCAGCGAGCTTTTCAGCCGCAGCCCGAAGCCGGCGCCGGGTTCGGCCTGGTAGACCTGCTCGGTGGCGCCGTCGCGCGCCACCCATTCGATGCCCTGCGCGGCGCGGCGCACGCGGTAGCTGCTGGCGTCATGGGCACGCCACAGCAGGCTGCGCAGCTGCCAGGCCAGCTCGGGCGAATCGATGAGCAGGCCCAGCTCGGTGTTGGCATAGGCCGAGCGGCCGTCCATGTTCATCGAACCGAGCAGCACCCAGCGCCGGTCGGCCACCGCCACCTTGGCATGCAACCGCCCGTCCGACGAGCGGAAGTCGCCGAACACGCCGGTCTTGCGGCTCAGGCCCGGGCTCAGCTCGTGCAGCGCCACGCCGATGTCGAGCAGCGCGGCGCGGTAGCGGGCGTAGGCCTGGTGCACCACCGGCTCGTCGGTGGCGGCCATCGAGTTGGTGAGCACGCTGACGCGCACGCGCGCCGCGGTGGCCGCGCGCAGCAGCGCCATGCCGTGCTCGCCGGGGACGAAGTAGGGCGAGACGATCACCACCTCCGAGCGCGCGGCGCGAAGCTGCTGCAGCCCCTGGCCGAGCGCGCTGTCGGCGAGCTGCGGCGAGCGCAGCACCTTGTCCGGCGCATCGGCCAGCACCTGCACGCGGGCGAACACCAGCTCCAGGTGGCCGGCGATGGGCTGGCGGCCGATGGCGCCTTGGCCGAGCACGTCGCGCTCGCTCGGCGCGGCCGGGCTGTCGGGCCACGGCAGCGCGGCGGCGCCGCTGGCGGCGGGCTGCAGCTGCTGCAGCGCCACCGCATGCGCGCTGGTCCAGTAGCGCTCGAACACCTGGCGCAGCTCGGGCAGCACCGCGCCGGTGCACAGGATGTCCATGTCGACGAAGTTGGCGGCGCTGGACTTCATGAAGTACTCGTCGCCGATGTTGCGCCCGCCGGTGATGGCCAGCTGCCCGTCGGCGATGAACAGCTTGTTGTGCATGCGCCGGTGCTGCTGCTCGAAGCGGCCGGGGCTGAGCAGCAGCCGCGCCATCGGCGAGCCGACGCGCAGCGCCAGCGGGTTGAACAGCCGCACCTCGACATGCTCGTGCGCCGCCAGCGTGGCCAGCAGCGCGGCCACGTCGGCGCTGTGCAGGTCGTCGAGCAGCAGCCGCACTCAGGCCACCAGCAGGCAAGCCAGCGACAGATACATTGGGTTGCGCGTGTAGGCGTAGACCCCGTTGGTGACCAGAACCCGAGCGTCGCCAATCCGAATCGGCGACACCGTGGTGCCGGCCCTGCGAAATCGCAGAATCGCCCTGGGAGCGAGATAGAGTGCCGGCAATCCAAAGACAATCATCGTCAACCATCGGATCCCGGGGTGAAACACGCCAGCCCCGCCGCCAAGCCGCATAAGCCAGGCGGTCGCCAAAAACACCAGCGGGGGCGGCACTCGATTTTCCAGCTCATTGAACAAATGGACAACACTCATGAC
>DAORHX010000737.1:0-1885 GCA_035438245.1 Rubrivivax sp. | reverse complement strand
CGGAGCTCGACTGGCGCGGCGCCGCCCTCGCCGTGGCCGTCGCCGTGGCCTCCAGCCTGTTGCCCCGCGACGGCCGGCTGGCGCCGGCGGTGCTGAACTTCGGCGTGCTCGCCGCCGTCTATCTGGGCATCGCGCTCGACCTTCGACGCCACGCCCGCGACGTGCTGCATTGGCGCTGGCCGCTGCTGCTGGCGCTGCCGCCGCTGCTCGGCGCCGCCACGCTCGCCAGCCGTTCGGCGATGGCGCTGCTGCGGCCCTCGACGGTGCTGACCGACATGACGCAGCACAGCGTGCTCAACGTCGGCTCGGCCCTGGCCTACACCGTGCTGGTGCTGCTGCTGCATGCCACGCTGCTGGTGCTCGTCGTATCGAGGCTGCTCGGCCGGCTGCAGCAACTGGCGCGCCGCGACGCGCTCACCGGCCTGCTGAACCGGCGCGCGATGCATGTGCTGCTCGACCAGCAGGCGGGCCAGCGGCGCCGTGCCGCCGACACCTTCAGCGTGCTGATGATCGACATCGATCACTTCAAGGAGGTCAACGACCGCCACGGCCACGAGGCCGGCGACCAAGCGCTGGTCCACATCGCACGGCGCATGATGCAGGCGCTGCGCGAGCAGGACCGGCTGGGCCGCTTCGGCGGCGAGGAGTTCGTCGTGCTGCTGCCGGCATCGGACCTGGGCCGCGCGCTGGCCGAGGCCGAGGCCCTGCGGCGCCACGTGCGTGAGCAGCCGTTGCAGCTCGGCGCGCTGTCGCTGCCGCTGAGCATCAGCATCGGCGTGGCCGAATGGGGCGGTGTGGCCGAGGACCCGTCCAGACTTCTGGCGCGCGCCGACGCCGCGCTGTACCGCGCCAAGAGCCTGGGCCGCGACCGTGTCGAGGCGGCCGCGCGCGCCGCCGATGCGCTGTCCCCGGCGGGCTGAAGGCGCTGCCCGCTACCGCGGGCGCTCGAGCTGGAACTGCAGGTGCGCGCGCACCGTCGGCCATTCGGCGGCGACGATGCTGTAGACCGCGGTGTCGCGCAGGCTGCCGTTCGGGCTGATCTGGTGCGAGCGCAGCATGCCGTCGAGCTGCGCGCCGAGCCGCTCGATGGCACGCCGGCTCTGCGTGTTCAGCCGGTGGGTGCGGAACTCCACCGCGATGCAATGCAGCGTCTCGAACGCATGCTTCAGCAGCATCAGCTTGCACTCGGTGTTCAGCGCCGAGCGCTGCACGCGCCTGGCGTACCAGGTCGAGCCGATCTCGACGCGGCGATTCGCGCCGTCGACGTTCATGTAGGTCGTCATGCCGGCGACGCGGCCTTCGGCGTCGAGCACGGTGAAGGGCAGCATCGCGTCCCGGGCCTGCAGGCCCAGGCGCCGTTCGATCTCGGCGGCCATGCCTTCGGGCGATGGCACGGCCGTGTACCACAGCTTCGACAGCTCGCCGTCGCGCGACGCCTGCTGCAGCCCGGCCAGGTGCCCGGCGGCCAGCGGCACCAGCGTGGCGTGGGCGCCCTGGAGCGTGACCGGCGCGAGGAAGCTCACCGGACGGGGCTCCAGCCGCTGCTCACCGGTTGTGCCTTTGCATGAACACCAGCTTCTCGAACAGCGTCACGTCCTGCTCGTTCTTCAGCAGCGCGCCGACCAGCGGCGGCACGCTGACCTTCTCGTCCTTGCTCTGCAAGGCTTCCAGCGGGATGTCCTCGGCGACCAGCAGCTTCAGCCAGTCGAGCAGCTCGGAGGTCGACGGCTTCTTCTTCAGCCCGGGCAGGCCGCGCACGTCGTAGAAGGTCTTCATCGCCGCCGTCAGCAGCTCCTTCTTCAGCCCCGGGAAATGCACGTCGACGATGGCCTTCATCGTGTCGGCGTCGGGGAACTTGATGTAGTGGAAGAAGCAGCGGCGCAGG
>DAORHX010000736.1:0-1887 GCA_035438245.1 Rubrivivax sp. | reverse complement strand
CGCGGCATCGCCGACGGCGGCATCGTGCGCGTGTTCAACGACCGCGGCAGCTACCGCTGCCGCTGCCGCCTCAGCGGGCGCGCCCGGCCCGGCGTGGTCAACGGGCTGGGCATCTGGTGGCGCAAGCTCGGCCTGGACGGCCGCAACGTCAACGAGCTGACGCACCAAGGGCTTACCGACATCGGCCGCGGACCGTCGTTCTACGACTGCCTGGTCGAGGTGGAAGCCGCCGACCGGTGAGCCGGTGTCGCGGCGTCGCTGGCTGATGGCGGCTCTGGGGCTCGCCGGCACCGCGCTGCTGGCCGTCGCCATGTTGTGCCTGGGCAGCGGCTGCGGCGAGCTCGGCTACTACCGCCAGTCGGTGTCGGGCCACCTCGACCTGATGTCGCGCGCCCGGCCGGTGGACGACTGGCTGGCGCAGGACGACACGCCCGCGGCGCTGAAGCAGCGGCTGGCGCTGGCGCGACAGATGCGCGACTTTTCGGTGCAGGTACTGAAGCTGCCGGACAACCCGAGCTACCGCGCCTACGCCGACCTGCAGCGCCCGGCCGCGGTGTGGAACGTGGTTGCCGCGCCGGCGCTGTCGCTGACGCTGCAGACCTGGTGCTATCCGGTCACCGGCTGCGTCGGCTACCGCGGCTACTTCGACCGGGCTCAGGCCGACGCGCTGGCGGCGGCGTTGCGCGCCGCAGGCCTTGACGTCGCCGTCTATGGCGTGCCGGCCTATTCGACACTGGGCTGGAGCAACTGGATCGGCGGCGACCCGCTGCTGAACACCTTCGTCAACGGCTCGCCGGCGGAGCTGGCGCGGCTGATCTTCCACGAGCTGGCGCACCAGCAGCTGTACATCGCCGACGACACGATGTTCAACGAATCCTTCGCCACCGCGGTGGAGCGCATCGGCGTGCGGCTGTGGCTGCAGCAGCACGGCGACGCCGAGTCGCGCGCGCAATATGCCGAGCTGCAGCAGCGCAGGCAGGACTTCCGCGAGTTGACGCTGCGCTGGCGCGAGCACCTCGACCGGCTGTACGCCGGCCCGCTGCCCGAGGCACAGAAGCTCGCGGCCAAGGCCGAACAGCTCGATCGGTTGCGCGCCGAGTACGCGCGCATCAAGCAGCAGCGCTGGGGCGGGTTTGCCGGCTACGATGGCTGGTTCGCCGGCGCCAACAACGCGTCGCTGGGCGTGCTGGCCGCGTACACCGGACTGGCGCCCGGTTTCGAGCGGCTGTTCGAGCAGCAGGGGCGCGACTTCGGACGTTTCTATGCCGAGGCGGCGCGCATCGGTGCCTTGCCGAAGGCCGAGCGCCACGCCACACTGCAAGCCATTCCGTAAATCACCCTGGGGGACTGCTCGTGGCGGACATCCGCATTCATCGCGAACACCGGCTCGGCCTGAGCAAGGCGCGCAAGGTGGCTGGCCAATGGGCCGAGGACGTGGAGCAGAACTTCGACATGGCGTGCACGGTGATCGAGGGCGAGTACAGCGACACCATCCAGTTCACCCGCTCGGGCGTCAAGGGGGCGCTGATCGTCGCGCCCGACCACTTCGACCTGAATGCCAAGCTCGGCTTCCTGCTCGGCGCCTTCCGCCACACCATCGAGAAGGAGATCGAGCAGCGCCTCGACGACCTGCTCGACGCCAGCGCGAAGAAGCCGGCAAGCCCGAAGGCGCCGGCGAAGAAGGCGCGCCGGTAGCGGCTACTGCAGCGATTCGATCAGCTCGACGTATTCCTGCATCGCGTCGTTCTTCGACTTGCCCTTGATCGCCGCCCAGGCGTCGTACTTGGCGCGGCCGACGAAGTCGGTCATGCCCGGTCGCTTGCCGTCGACGTCGCCCTCGCTGGCCTGCTTGTACAGCGCGTAGATCTTCAGCAGCGTGGCGTTGTC
>DAORHX010000735.1:0-1889 GCA_035438245.1 Rubrivivax sp. | reverse complement strand
TGCGCGTGCGCACGAACAGCCTGTGGCCGGCCGCCAGCAGGTGGCCGGCCATCGGCGCGCCCATGATGCCGAGGCCGATGAAGCCGATGTTCAGGGGGGTGGTGCTCATCGTGGGTCTTTCATGGCGGGTCAGTTGACGAGGCGCTGCATCCAGCCGAGCCCGTCCTCGGTGCGCGCCGCGGGCTTGTATTCGCAGCCCACCCAGCCGGTGTAGCCGATGCGATCCAGGTGCGCGAACAGGAAGGCGTAGTTGATCTCGCCGCTGCCCGGCTCGTGCCGCCCCGGGTTGTCGGCCAGCTGGATGTGGCCGATGCGCGCCAGCTGCTGCTGCAGCGTGTTGGCGAGTTCGCCTTCCATGCGCTGCGCGTGGTAGATGTCGTACTGCACGAAGGCGTTGTCGGCGCCGACCTCGTCCAGGATCGACAGCGCGTGCGCGGTGGTGTTCAGATAGAAGCCGGGGATGTCGAAGCGGTTGATCGGCTCGATCAGCAGCTTCAGCCCGGCCTTCTTGAACTGCGCCGCGGCGAAGCGCAGGTTGGCGACGAAGGTGCGGCGCACCGTCCCGTAGTCCGCGCCCTGCGGCACCTTGCCGGCCAGGCAGTTCAGCTGCGGCACGCCGAGCGCGGTGCCGTATTCGATGCCGCGCGCCACGCCGGCGCGGAATTCATCGACGCGCTGCGGGTCGCAGGCCAGGCCGCGGTCGCCGGCATCCCAGTCGCCGCCGGGCAGGTTGTGCAGCACCAGCTGCAGGCCGTGGGCCCTCAGCCGCTGCTGCAGCTCGGCCACCGGCCAGGCATAGGGGAACAGGAACTCCACCGCCTTGAAGCCGGCGCGGGCGGCGGCTTCGAAACGGTCGAGGAAAGGATGCTCGTTGAAGAGCATCGTCAGGTTGGCGGCGAACCGAGGCATGTGCAGTCCTTCAGTCGAGTAGTCCGATCGCCGTCGGCGCGTCGGCGATGCTGGTGGCCAGTTCCTCGAACTCGTTGATGGCGTCGATCTCGGTGCCCATCGAGATGTTGGTCACGCGCTCGAGCATGACCTCGATGACCACCGGCACGCGGTGCTCGGCCATCCAGGCGTTGGCCTGCTCGATGGCGGGCTTGATCTGTTCCTGCTTGTGCACGCGCACGAACTTGCAGCCCAGGCCCTCGACCACCTTCTGGTGGTCGACGCCGTAGCCGTCCAGCTCGGGTGCGTTGATGTTGTCGAAGCCCAGCTGCACGCAGTAGTCCATGCCGAAGCCGCGCTGCGACTGGCGGATCAGGCCGAGGTAGGAGTTGTTGACCACCATGTGAATGTAGGGCAGCTTGAACTGCGCGCCCACCGCCAGCTCCTCGATCAGGAACTGGAAGTCGTAGTCGCCGGACAGCGCGACGATCGTGCGCGACGGGTCGGCCGCGCGCACGCCGAGCGCGGCCGGAATGGTCCAGCCGAGCGGGCCGGCCTGGCCGCAGTTGATCCACTGGCGCGGGCCGAACACGTGCAGGAACTGCGCGCCGGCGATCTGGCTCAAGCCGATCGTCGAGACGTAGGTGGTGTCGCGCGGGAAGTTGTTGTTCATGCATTGGTAGACGCGCTGCGGCTTCATCGGCACCGCCTCGTAGTTGGTCTTGCGCAGCAGCGTCGCCTTGCGCTGGCGACATTCGGCCACCCAAGGGCCGCGGTCGCGCAGCCGGCCGGCGGCCTTCAGCTCGCGCGCCACCTCGACGAACAGCTGCAGCGCCGCCTTCGCATCGGAGACGATGCCGAGGTCCGGCGTGAACACGCGGCCGATCTGCGTCGGCTCGATGTCCACGTGCACGAAGCGGCGGCCCTGGCAGTAGACCTCGGTCGAGCCGGTGTGGCGGTTGGCCCAGCGGTTGCCGATGCCGAGCACGAAGTCGCTGGCC
>DAORHX010000734.1:0-1892 GCA_035438245.1 Rubrivivax sp. | reverse complement strand
CCTTCAGCCGCTCGGGGTACTTCTTGCTGTCCTTGAACTTCAGCGCATCGACCGGCAGCACTTCCTGGCCGATCTCGTAGCGGCCCTCGGGGTCGAGGAAGGCGTCCAGCCGTGCGCGCGCGCCGATGCGATGGTGGTGGTCGCACTTCGGGCAGACGTTGACGTTCTGCTCCAAGTCGGTCTTGTAGAGCACCGTCTCGCACGACGGGCACTTGATCCACAGGCCCTCGGGCACCGAGCGACGCTCGCTCGGGTCGGTGTGCTGGATCTTCGGCGGCAGCAGCTTTTCCAACCAGCTCATGCGTTTGCTCCTTGCTCCTTGGCGTCCAGTGCGGCGCGGATCTCGGCCATGAAGGCCTGGCCCGCGCCGGCCACATTGTCGCGCGCCTCGGACTCCAGCACCTGCACCAGTCGGGTGCCGATGACCACCGCATCGGCCACCTGCGCCACCGCACGCGCGCTCGCCCCGTCGCGGATGCCGAAACCGACGCCGACCGGCACACTGACGTGCTGGCGGATGCGCGGCAGCGCTTCGGCGACACCGCCGGTGTCCAGGTGGCCTGCGCCGGTCACGCCCTTGAGCGACGCGTAGTAGACATAGCCGCTGGCCAGCCGGCCGACCTCGCGCATGCGCGCCTCGGTCGACGTCGGCGCCAGCAGGAAGATCAGGTCCAGGCCCTGCGCGCGCAGCGCGCCGGCAAAGTCCGCACATTCCTCGGGCGGGTAGTCGACCACCAGCACGCCGTCGACGCCGGCCTGCGCGGCGGCGGCGGCGAAGCTGCCGGCGCCGTGGCGCTGGTCGTAGCGTTCGATCGGGTTGGCGTAGCCCATCAGCACGACCGGGGTCTTGGCATCGTCGCGGCGGAAGGCACGCACGGCATCCAGCACCTGCGCCATGCCGATGCCGCGCGCCAAGGCGCGCTCCGACGCCTTCTGGATCACCGGTCCGTCGGCCATCGGATCCGAGAACGGCACGCCGAGTTCGATGATGTCGGCGCCGCCGCGCACCAGGCCATGCATGATGTCCGGCGTCGCATCGGCATACGGGTCGCCGACCGGCACGTACGGAATCAACGCCTTGCGGCCCTGCGACCGCAGTGCATCGAAGGTGGCAGCGATGCGGCTCATGGGGCTGCCCTCCGCACTGCGCGCTGCGGGGTTCGCGCCGCGCTCACAGCGTGGCCCCCTGCAGCGCGGCGACCGTGTTGATGTCCTTGTCGCCGCGGCCGGACAGGTTGACCAGCAGATGCTGGTCGGGCCGCATCGTCGGCGCGATCTTCATCGCATGGGCAAAGGCGTGGCTGGATTCCAGCGCCGGGATGATGCCCTCGCTGCGGCACAGGTGGTGGAAGGCGGCCAGCGCCTCGTCGTCGGTGATGCCCACGTACTCGGCGCGGCCGATGTCGTGCAGGTAGGCGTGCTCGGGGCCGACGCCAGGGTAGTCCAGCCCGGCCGAGACCGAATGCGTCTCGATGATCTGGCCGTCGTCGTCCTGCAGCAGGTAGGTGCGGTTGCCGTGCAGCACGCCGGGCGAGCCGGCGCCGATCGACGCCGCGTGTTTGCCGCTCGCCAGCCCCAGGCCGGCGGCCTCGACGCCGATCAGGCGCACGCCCTCGTGCCGGATGTACGGGTAGAAAATGCCCATCGCGTTGCTGCCGCCGCCGACGCAGGCGATCACCGCGTCGGGCTGGCGCTGGATCATCTCGGGCATCTGCTGGAGGCACTCGTCGCCGATGACACGCTGGAAGTCGCGCACCATCTCCGGGTACGGCGCCGGGCCGGCGACGGTGCCGATGATGTAGAAGGTGTTCTCGACGTTCGTCACCCAGTCGCGCAGCGCTTCGTTCAGCGCGTCCTTCAGCGTCTTGCTGCCCGATTCCACCGGCACCACC
>DAORHX010000733.1:0-1896 GCA_035438245.1 Rubrivivax sp. | reverse complement strand
CCGTTTTGAAGGGCGGTGGTGGTGCTGTCGCCGATGGCATTTTCAGGCATTTCAATGCGTGTCGATCAGCCGCGCGGGGTTCGTCTCGATGCCGGCGCTGGTGCAGGCGCCGACCGAATGCCGGTGCAGCGCCTGCAGCAGCATCGGTGCGATCAGCGAATGCGCCGCCTCGCGCACCGGCACCGCGCGGAATTCGCCGCGGTCGATGCCGCGCTGCAGTGCGCCCGACACCAGGCGGAAGGCCGGCACGATGACCTCGTCGCTGTAGAAGTGCGCCAGCTCGGGGAAGTTGCGCGCTTCGGCGATGATGATCTTGAAGATGCCGCCGGCGTCGGTGTCGCCGACACGCCGCCACCAGGCGTGCATCAGCAGGCGAAGCAATTCCTCGCTCGAGCCTTCGAAGGCGTCGACGACCTGCTGGCCCTCGGCGATCAGCGAGGCGATGTTGTTGCGCACCACCGCCTTGAACAGCTCTTCCTTGCTCGGGAAGTACAGGTACAGCGTGCCCTTGGCCACGCCGGCGCGCGCGGCCACCTCGTCGCTGCGCGTCGCGCTGAAGCCCTTGGCGACGAACAGCTCCAGCGCGGCGCCCAGCAGTTCCTGCGGGCGCGCCTGCTTGCGGCGCTGGCGCGCGGGGGAGGGGGCGAGCTGGGGCATCGAATAAGTGACCGACTGGTCAGTAGTGTAGCGGAGCATGCGACGCGCCGACGCCGGCCGCGGCAAAGAACCGCAACACGAAGGCCCCTGCACGCGGCGCGTCGGGGTCGGCTCCCTAAAATTGCGCAATGAAGACATCCCGCTGGCTCGGCGCCGCGCTGCTCGTCGCCCTGCTGGCCGGCGGCGGCTGGTGGTTCTTCGTGCGTGTGCCCGAGCCGGTGGTGACCTTCCGCACCGCGAAGATCGAGCGCGGGCCGCTGCAGGCTGCGGTGTCGGCCACCGGCACCGTGACGCCGGTGCAGCAGGTGCAGATCAGCTCGCAGGTGTCGGGGCAGATCCGCGAGCTGTTCGTCGACTTCAACAGCGAGGTGCGCTCGGGCCAGCTGATCGCGCAGCTCGACCCGCAGACCTTCGAGTACCGCGTGCGCCAGTCCACCGCCGACGTCGAGGCGGCGCGCGCCTCGGTGCTCACCGCGCAGGCCAACGTGCAGAGCGCGCTGGCGCAGGTGACACGCGCGCAGGGCGACCTGTCCGAGGCGCAGCGCGACGAGAAGCGCAAGCAGGACCTGCTGGCGCAGAACTTCATCTCGTCGGCCGAGCTGGACACCGCGAAGGCGAAGACCGCGTCGCTGGCCGAGACGCTGAACGTGGCGAAGGCACAGGTCGACGTGGCGCGCGCGCAGGCGCAGAACGCGCAGGCCATCGTGCGCCAGCGCGAGGCGCAGCTGCAGCAGGCGCGCGTCGACCTGGAACGCACGCAGATCCGCGCGCCGGTGGACGGCATCGTCATCAAGCGCAGCGTCGAGGTCGGGCAGACGGTGGCCGCCAGCCTGCAGGCGCCGGAGCTGTTCGTCATCGCGCGCAACCTGTCGGACATGCAGGTCGAAGCGGCCATCGACGAGGCCGACATCTCGCGCGTGCGCGACGGCCAGAAGGTCAGCTTCACGATCGACGCTTTTCCCGGCCGCCTGTTCGACGGTGCGGTGCGGCAGGTGCGCAAGGCCGCGGTGTCGGCGCAGAACGTCGTCTCCTACACCGTCGTCGTCGGTTTCGCCAACCCGGGCTCGCTGATGCTGCCGGGCATGACCGCCAACGTGCGCATCATCACCGACACGCGCGACAGCGTGCTGAAGGTGGCGAACGCGGCGCTGCGCGTGCGCATCGCCGGCATCGAGCCCGAAGCGCCCGCGGCCGCGCCGGCCAACGGCGCGTCGGCCGCGCGCACTGGCGCGGCGTCCG
>DAORHX010000732.1:0-1903 GCA_035438245.1 Rubrivivax sp. | reverse complement strand
GTGCGCCTCGGGTTCTTCCCCAACGTGACCCACGCGCCGGCGCTGGTCGGCGTGTCGGTGGCGCAGATCTCGCTGCTGATCAACACGCAGATCGCCTCGCACGTCGGCGTCGGCGCGGTGTCGTGGCTGACCTACGCCGATCGGCTGATGGAGTTCCCCACCGCCTTGCTCGGCGTCGCGCTGGGGGTGGTGCTGCTGCCGCAGCTGTCGGCGGCGCAGGCGCGCCAGGACACGCAGGCCTATGCCGACATGCTCGACTGGGGCCTGCGCATCGTGCTGCTGCTGGCGCTGCCCTGCGCGGTGGCGCTGATCGTCTTTCCCGGACCGCTGGTGGCGGTGCTGTTCCACTACGGGCAGTTCCAGCCGCACGACGTCGCCCAGACGACGCGCGCGCTGATGGGCTACGGCGTCGGCCTGATGGGCCTGGTCGGCGTCAAGGTGCTGGCGCCGGGCTTCTATGCGCGTCACGACATCCGCACGCCGGTGCGCATCGCCATCGTCGTGCTCGTCGCCACGCAGCTGATGAATGCGCTGCTCGTGCCGTGGCTCGGCCACGCCGGGCTGGCGCTGTCGATCGGGCTGGGCGCGCTGCTCAATGCCGGCTGGCTGCTGGTCGGCCTGCGCCGCAACGGCGCCTACCGGCCGCAGCCCGGCTGGCCGGTCTTCTTCGCCCGCGTGTTGCTGGCCTGCGCGGTGCTGGCCGCCCTGCTGCTGTGGGCCGGACGGCGCATCGACTGGATCGGCCTGCAGGGCCAGTGGGCCGCGCGCGCCGGCTGGATGGCGGCGGTGCTGCTCGGCGCGGCGCTGTCGTACTTTGCGGTGCTGCTGGTCGTCGGACTGCGGCTGTCGCACTTCCGCCGTCGCGGCACCGATAAACTGCCGCCATGACGCTGCGCTTCGAGACGCCGACCGCGCTGCAGTACTTCGCGTCGCTGGTGGCCGAGGACCAGGGCTTCGCGCTGTTCGAGGCCGCCATCGCGGTGGCGCAGGACGAATACCCGGGGCTCGATCCGCAGGGCGTGCTGGCGCAGGTCGACGCGCTGGCCGAGCGGCTGAAGCGGCGCGTGCCGGCCGATGCGGTGGTGCTGCAGAAGCTGCGCTTCCTGAACCGCTACTTCTTCCAGGACCTGGGCTTCGCCGGCAACGTCAACGACTACTACGACCCGCGCAACAGCTACCTGCACGAGGTGCTGGTCATGCGCCGCGGCATCCCGATCACGCTGGCCCTGCTCTACATCGAGCTGGCGACGCAGATCGGCCTGCGCGCGCGCGGCGTGTCCTTCCCCGGCCACTTCCTCGTCAAGCTGCGCGCCGGCAAGGGCGAAGTCGTGATCGACCCGCTGTCGGGCCAGTCGCTGTCGCGCAGCGACCTCGAGGAGCGGCTGCTGCCGTACCGGCGCTCGCGCGGCCTGACCGGCGAGTTCGAGATGCCGCTGGGGCTGTTCCTGCAGGCGGCAGCGCCGCGCGACATGATCGCGCGGCTGCTGCGCAACCTGAAGGAGATCCACCTCGGCGCGAAGGACTGGTCGCGCCTGCTGGCGGTGTGCCAGCGCCTCGTCGTGCTGCTGCCGCAAGCCTGGGACGAGCGACGCGACCGCGGACTCGTGCATGCCGAACTCGGCGACCACGAGGCCGCGGTGCTCGACCTGCAGGCCTACCTGCAGCACCAGCCCGACGCCGACGATGCGGCGCCGCTGCGCGAGCGTCTGCGTGGCCTGGCCGGTGGCCTTGGCGGCCCGCTGCACTGACGGCCGCGCCGGGGCGGGCGCCTAGAATCGCGGCCCATGCCGCAAGCCCCACGTCGATGAAGCAGATCCCGCTGGCGATCGGCCCGGATCCGCTGCCCATCCAGTCGTTAATGGAGTAGTCAAATGAAAGATAAGTGTTCGCTACGCCGGAGTTC
>DAORHX010000731.1:0-1909 GCA_035438245.1 Rubrivivax sp. | reverse complement strand
ATCTGCCGCGCCAGCACGTTGCCCAGCAGCGAGATGCTCTTGATGTCGCCGCGCTCCCAGCGGAAGTCGCGCGCCGTCACGCAGGCCACGCCGTGGTGGCGCTGCTCGGCGTTCGGCGGCTTCATCGGGTTGGCCATCATGAACACCGTCGGCTGGATGTCGGGCGGCATCACGTGGTCCCGCGGCGCCGCGCCGCGTGTCACCTGGATGTAGACCAGCTGGTCCTGCGCGCCGCTGTGCTCGGCCAGCGTGCGCACCAGCTGGCGGCAGCGCTGCAGCCAGCCGTCGCGGTCGTGCGGGTTGCCGATGCGCACCTTGCCCAGGCTGCGCTGCAGCCGTGCCATGTGCTCGTCGAAGCGGAACAGGCGCCGGCCATACACCGGCACCACTTCGTAGATGCCGTCGCCGAACAGGAAACCGCGGTCGAGCACCGACACCTTCGCGTCGCATGCACGTGTGTACTCGCCGTTCAGATAGCAGGGCGTGTCGGGCAGTGTAGGGGCCATGGCGTCGAGCTTACTTGATCCACAGGCGCAGCGCGTCCCAGGTGCGGCTGACGATGCCCGCCAGCTCCACCGGCTGCATCGTCACCAGCGGCACCGTCGCCACCGGCGTGCCACCCGCGGTCGTCACCTTGATCTGCCCGACCGCCTGGCCCTGCGTCAGCGGCGCGACCAGCGGGTCGGTGCGCTCGATCTGCGTCTTCAGCTTGTCGCCTTCGCCCTTGGGCACGCTGACGAACAGCGCGCCGCGTGCGCCCAGCGGCACCTCGGCGGCCTTGCCCTTCCACACCGGCACGGTGACGATCGGCTTGCCGGCCTCGAACAGCCGCACCGCGTCCCAGGCCTGGAAGCCCCAGTTCAGCAGCTTCTGGCTTTCCGCAGCGCGTGCCTCGCGCGACGCCGTGCCGAGCACGACGCTGAGCAGCCGCCGCTTGCCGTTGGGCATCTCGCGCACCGCGCTGGCCACCAGGCAGTAGCCGGCGCCGTCGGTGTAGCCGGTCTTCATGCCGTCGACCGTCGGGTCGCGGCCGAGCAGCAGGTTGCGGTTGTCCTGCTTGATCTTGTTGTAGGTGAACTGGCGCATCGAATACAGCGCGTAGAAGTCCGGGAAGTCGCTGATGATCTTCGCGGCGACCACCCCGACGTCGCGCGCCGACGCGTAGTGGCCGGGCTCGGTCAGGCCGGTGACGTTGCGGAACTGCGTGTTCTTCAGCCCCCACGCCTGCGCCTGCTTGTTCATCGACGCGACGAAGGCGTCGAGCGAGCCGCCCACGGCTTCGGCCAGCACGACCGACGCGTCGTTGCCGCTCTGCACGATCATGCCCTTCAGCAGGTCGTCGACGCGCGGCGACATCGTCGTGTCGATGAACATCAGCGAGCCGCCGCCCTTGCGCTCGGCCCAGGCGCGCTGCGACACCGGCAGCGTCTGCTCGAGGCTCAGCTTCTTGTCGCGGATCGCGGCGAACACCAGGTAGGCGGTCATCAGCTTGGTCAGCGAGGCCGGGTCGGCCTGCGTATCGGCGTCGCGCTCGGCCAGCACCTGGTTGCTGTTCAGGTCGAACAGGATGTAGTGGCGCGCCGCGATCTCCGGCGGCTGCGGCGCCTGCGCAACGGCGGAAAAGGTCGAGAAGGTCGTGGCCGCAGCCAGGCAGAACGCGAGGAATCGATTCATCGGGGACTCGGGAGAACGGGAAAGGGGCGGCGGCGCGTCAGGCAGGCCAGGCGCCGACCACCAGCGACTTGAGCAGCGGCAGCTGCCCGTGGAAAAAATGCCCGGCGCCGGGAATCACCGTCACCGGCAACGCCGACGGCCGTGCCCATTCGAACACCGCCGACAGCGGCACGACGTCGTCGCGCTCGCCATGCACGACCAGCGTGCCGGCCGGCACCGGCGCCATGTCGAAACG
>DAORHX010000730.1:0-1909 GCA_035438245.1 Rubrivivax sp. | reverse complement strand
TTCTTCGAGGCGATCTTGTCGCCCATCGCGGCGATCGAGTAGTGCTTCGGGCCGACGAAGACGATGCCTTCCTCCTCGGCGCGCCTGGCGAAGGCCTCGTTCTCCGACAGGAAGCCGTAGCCCGGGTGCACGGCTTGCGCGCCGGTGGACTTGCAGGCTTCGATGATCTTGTCGGCAACGAGGTAGCTTTCGCGGCTGGGGCTGGCGCCGATGAACACCGCCTCGTCGGCCAGCTCCACGTGGCGCGCGTCGCGGTCGGCGTCGGAGTAGACGGCCACCGTGGCGATGCCCATCTTCTTCGCGGTCTTGATGACGCGGCAGGCGATTTCCCCGCGGTTGGCTATCAGGATCTTCTTGAACACCATTCACTCCTTCAAACAGGGACGAGCGTCATTCCGGCCGCCTTGGCGGCGCCGTTGTCGAAAGTCATCGTCACCGCACAGCCGGCGGCGACGGCAATGCGCGCAATCAGCGCGTCGGCGAAATCGGCGCCAGCGTCGCGAAGGTCTCCCAGCGCCTGGGCCACGAGGTCGGCACGGTCGTCCTGCATCACGTAGCGGACCAGCACGTTGGTGTCCAGGCCGGTCACTTCGCGCGCCTCGCGCGACTGCCCGAGCTCGAGCCCGCCGCAGCACCGCGCTCGGCGATGGTGCGGTTCATCTCCTCGATGGACACGGTGCGCGTGGCCTTGCCGAACATCCCCTTCAGCTCGCGCACCGAGCGCGTGGCCGCCACGATCTCGAAGCGCCCCGGCTCGATCTGCACGAACTCCACCCGGTCGCCGGTCTGCACGTTCAGCAGTCGGCGTACGTCGGCGGGAATGGTGATCTGGCCCTTGCTGGTCAGCGTCGCGGTGGTCATGGTCACCCCCGATGTGCCTTACTTGGTTGTAAGGAAGCGGTCTTCACAGCGGAATGTTGCCGTGCTTGCGCCACGGGTTGTCGAGCTTCTTGTCCTTCAGCATCGCCAAGGACCGGCAGATGCGCTTGCGCGTCTCGTGCGGCTGGATCACGTCGTCGATGAAGCCGCGCGCGCCGGCGACGAAGGGGTTGGCGAAGCGCGCCTTGTATTCGGCCTCGCGCGCGGCCAGCTTGGCGGCGTCCTTCTTCTCCTCGCGGAAGATGATCTCGACCGCGCCCTTGGCGCCCATCACCGCGATCTCGGCGTTCGGCCAGGCGAAGTTGACGTCGCCGCGCAGGTGCTTGGAGCTCATCACGTCGTAGGCGCCGCCGTAGGCCTTGCGCGTGATCACCGTCACCTTCGGCACCGTGCATTCGGCATACGCGTACAGCAGCTTGGCGCCGTGCTTGATGATGCCGCCGTACTCCTGGCTGGTGCCGGGCATGAAGCCGGGTACGTCGACGAAGGTCACCACCGGGATGTTGAAGGCATCGCAGAAGCGCACGAAACGTGCCGCCTTGATGCTGCTCTTGATGTCCAGGCAGCCGGCCAGCACCATCGGATTGTTGGCGACGATGCCGACGGTGGAGCCTTCCATGCGACCGAAGCCGATGACGATGTTCTTCGCATAGTCGGGCTGCAGCTCGAAGAAGTCGCCGTCGTCGACCACCTTGACGATCAGCTCCTTGATGTCGTAGGGCTTGTTCGGGTTGTCGGGCACCAGCGTGTCCAGCGACAGGTCCAGGCGCTCGGCGCTGTCGGCGCCGTGGCGCACGGGGGGCTTGTCGCGGTTGTTCAGCGGCAGGTAGTTGAAGAAGCGCCGCAGCAGCAGGATCGCCTCGACGTCGTTGTCGAAGGCCAGGTCGGCGACGCCACTCTTCCCGGTGTGCGTGCCTGCGCCGCCGAGCTCCTCGGCCGTGACTTCCTCGTGCGTCACGGTCTTCACCACCTCGGGGCCGGTGACGAACATGTAGCTCGAGTCCTTCACCATGAAGATGAAGTCGGTCAT
>DAORHX010000729.1:0-1910 GCA_035438245.1 Rubrivivax sp. | reverse complement strand
TCTGGAGCGGGAGACGAGTCTCGAACTCGCGACCTCAACCTTGGCAAGGTTGCGCTCTACCAACTGAGCTACTCCCGCAGATTCTTTGAAGCCTCGCTCGTCCTGCTGAAGGCCCGAGCGAAGGCGGCATTATAGGGCCAAAAAACGCGCTCTCAGTGAGGCAGAGCGTCGGGCGCCGTGGCTGCCGGCGCGCCGTCTGCGACCTTCTGCACCTCTTTGGCCGGCTCGTCCTCGGGCAGCGCTTGCGGCATGCGTTCGAGCGCCACCTCGAGCACCTGGTCGATCCAGCGCACCGGCACGATGTCGAGGTTGTTTTTCGCGTTCTCGGGGATCTCCTGCAGGTCCTTGACGTTCTCCTCGGGGATCAGCACGGTCCTGATGCCGCCGCGGTGCGCGGCGAGCAGCTTCTCCTTCAGCCCGCCGATCGCCGTGACCTCGCCGCGCAGCGTGATCTCGCCGGTCATCGCCACGTCGGCCTTGACCGGGATGCCGCTCAGCGCCGACACGAAGGCCGTTGTCATGGCGATGCCGGCACTCGGCCCGTCCTTCGGCGTGGCGCCGTCGGGCACGTGGATGTGGATGTCGCGCTTCTCGAACAGCTCGTCCTTGATGCCCAGCCGCGCGGCACGCGAACGCACGACCGAGCGCGCCGCCTCGACCGATTCCTTCATCACGTCGCCGAGCTGGCCGGTGCGCGTGATGTTGCCTTTGCCCGGCATCACCGCGGCCTCGATCGTCAGCAGGTCGCCGCCGACCTCGGTCCAGGCCAGGCCGACCACCTGGCCGACCTGGTTCTTCTTGTCGGCGCGGCCGAAGTCGAACTTGCGCACGCCGAGGAAGTCGTTCAGGTTGTCCTCGTTGACGACCACCTTGCCGGTGTAGGTCTTCAGCTGCAGGCCCTTGACCACCTTGCGGCAGATCTTGCTGATCTCGCGTTCGAGCGAGCGCACGCCGGCCTCGCGCGTGTAGTAGCGCACGATGCCGCGCAGGCCCTCGTCGGTGACTTCGAGCTCCTCGTCCTTGACGCCGTTGTTCTTCTGTTGCTTGGGCAGCAGGTAGCGGCGCGCGATGTTGAGCTTCTCGTCCTCGGTGTAGCCGGCCAGTCGGATGACTTCCATCCGGTCGAGCAGCGCCGGCGGGATGTTCATGCTGTTGCTGGTGGCGACGAACATCACGTCGGACAGGTCGAAGTCGACCTCGACGTAGTGGTCGCTGAAGCGGTGGTTCTGCTCAGGGTCCAGCACTTCGAGCAGCGCGCTCGACGGGTCGCCGCGGAAGTCCATGCCGAGCTTGTCGATCTCGTCGAGCAGGAACAGCGGGTTGCGCGTGCCGACCTTGGTCAGGCTCTGAAGCACCTTGCCCGGCATGCTGCCGATGTAAGTGCGGCGGTGGCCGCGGATCTCGGCCTCGTCGCGCACGCCGCCGAGTGCCATGCGCACGAACTTGCGCCCGGTGGCGCGCGCCACGCTCTGGCCGAGCGAGGTCTTGCCCACGCCCGGCGGGCCGACCAGGCACAGGATCGGCGCCTTGACCTTGTCGACGCGCTGCTGCACCGCGAGGTACTCGAGGATGCGGTCCTTGACCTTCTCCAGCCCGTAGTGGTCTTCGTTGAGCACCTCCTCGGCATGGCCGAGGTCGTGCTTGATCTTGGTCTTCTTCGCCCACGGCAGGTTGACCAGCGTGTCGATGAAGTTGCGCACCACGGTCGCCTCGGCCGACATCGGGGACATCAGCTTCAGCTTCTTCAGCTCGTTGTCGGCCTTCTTGCGCGCTTCCTTGCTCATGCGCGCGGCGGCGATCTTCTTTTCCAGCTCCTCGAGGTCGGCGCCCTCCTCGCCGTCGCCGAGTTCCTTCTGGATCGCCTTGACCTGCTCGTTCAGGTAGTACTCGCGCTGGCTCTTCTCCATCTG
>DAORHX010000728.1:0-1913 GCA_035438245.1 Rubrivivax sp. | reverse complement strand
GCCAGCGCCAGCAGCCAGAAGCCGCCCATCGCCCCCCCGCCGCCCCCGCCGCCGGAGGCCTGGGCGCCGTGGGGCGGGCGGTCCTGCGTCGCCAGCAGCAGCGCAGCGTCGACGTCGGCGTTGTCGATGACCTCGGGCTCGCGGCGCGGCGGCGCGTAGCTGTCGGGCATCGCGGCGTACAGCAGGGCCTGCTCGGCATCGACGATGCCGGCACCGCAGGTGGCGGCCGTGCAGATGCAGCGCCCGGGGTTGTCGGTCGAGCACTCGGCGATCTTCGGCGACACCACGTGCGGCCGCGCGCTCAGGCGCAGGCCGTGCACGAGCTGCGCGTGCGTCAGCGTCGGGTTGCGGCTGAGCATGTGCGCGATCGCGCCCGCCACCTGCGGTGCGGCGAAGCTGGTGCCGTACAGCCGCGCGTAGCCGGCGGCACCGGGGGAGGTCGTGCCGCGGTTGGTCAGCGTCACCAGCCCGCTGTCGGCCAGCACCTGGCCCCAGGCGCCATCGGCGTCATCGCCGGACACGGCGGCGACCCCGCTGGCCGCCAGCGCACCGCCGAAGTTCGAATAGTTGCTCTTGAAGCCATCGCGGTTCAGGCCGGCGACGCCGACCACGCCGTTGCAGCTGGCCGGGCGCGACGGCGCGCCCCAGTCGTTGCCCGCCGCGGCCACCACGACCACGCCGCTGGCGCGCAACTCGTCGACCGCCGCCTGGTAGGCGGGCCCGCAGGCGGCATTGCCGCCGAAACTGATGTTGACGATGCGCGCCGGGTTCGGGTTCGCCGGCACCCCGGCCACCGCCAGGCCGGCGGCCCAGCGCATGCCGTCGACGATGTCCGGCAGCTCGGCGCCGCACTTGCCGGCCACGCGCACCGGCAGCACCGACACGGCGGCATGCATGCCGGCGCCGCCTTCGCCGTTGTCGCTGCGCGCGGCGAGCATGCCGGCGATGATGGTGCCGTGCCAGGAACTGTTCTCTGCCACGCAGCCGGCGAACAGCGGCTTCGCCAGGTCGGCGCTGCCGACATGGTCGCCGGGGTCGGAGGCATCGCTGTCGCGCCCGTTGCCGTCGTTCGCGTATTCGACGGTGCTGACGAAATCGTGGCCCGGCAGCACGCGCCCGGCGAGGTCGGGGTGGCTGGTGATGCCGGTGTCGAGCACGGCCACGACCACCGGCGCGGCGCCGGCCGTCAGCCACGCCTTCTGGAAGCTCGCGACGCCGCGCAGCCGCGCCGGCAACGCGTTGGCATTGCTGCCACCGGCCGCGTGCAGCCACCATTGCTGCGCGAACAGCGGATCGGTCGGCGTCGCCTGCAGCCGCTTCTCGCGCCGGTTCGGCTCGACCCATTCGACGTCGGGCCGCGCCATCAGCCTTTCGCGCAGCGCGGTAGTTTGCGCCGCCGACAGCGGCGCCTCGAATTCGAGCAGCTGCTGGTCACGGCCGACCGGGCGCAGCCGCGGCTCGCGCCGGCCGGACGCGCCGGACAGGCCGGCCTCGCCCAACACCCGCTGCCAGCGCGCCGACTCCAGCGCCGCGTCGCGCGCTCGGGCCTTGTGCTCGTGCGCCAGCGGCTGCTTCAGGCGCACGATCAGCCCGCGCGCCGGCGCGGTGTCGCTGCCTTGGGCCAGAGCGGGCGCTGCGCACGACAGCGCCGCCAGCAGCAAGCCGGCGGCCCACGACGACGGTGCGGCAGCGGCGATCACTCAGTCCCTCTCTGCGAAACCGACACGGCACCGGCGCAGGAACCCGGCGCCTGGAGCGACCGCCGCGGATCCGGCCTGGCCGGTCCGCCCGCGGGGCCCGCTCGATCGGGCCGGGAGCCACGCGCAGCGCGCAGGGGGTGGTCCACTTCAGCGTGCCATCACGCGCACCATCTCCAGCACCTTGCACGAGTAGCCCCACTCGTTGTCGTACCA
>DAORHX010000727.1:0-1915 GCA_035438245.1 Rubrivivax sp. | reverse complement strand
GCTGCCGCTGCTGGCGCTGCCCGCCGCCTGGCGGCTGTGGCGCGACTTCGGCGCCTGCGCGCCGGGCGAAGCCTTCAATGCGCTGCTGTTCCGCACCTTCAGGCTGGAGCTGGCCTTCGCGCTGCTGCTGTCGGCCGGCCTGCTGCTCGGCTGAAGGCGTCGCCGTCAGCCCTCTCCGGCCGCCGGGCGCTGTTCGGCCGCGGCGTGCAGCGCGCGCATCGCCACCAGGTCGGCTTCGGTGTCGAGGTCGAGCAGCACGCCCGGGTCGTCGACGTCGACGCCGATGGCCGGATAGCGCGCGACGATGCGGCGCGCGCCTTCATCGCCGCTGAGCATCATCAGCTCGGAATACAGCTCCGCCGCAAAGCCCACCGGATGGCCGCGCCGCCCCTGGTGCTGCGCATAGGCCACCGGATGGTGATCCAGCGCCGCCGCCACCGCCAGCAGCGTGGCCGGCCGCACCATCGGCATGTCGCCGGGCAGCAGCAGCCAGCCCGGCGCATCGGCGCGCGCGGCGATGCCGGCGGCGATCGAATGGCCCATGCCGAGCGCGGCCAGCGTCTGCGGCACGATGACCACGTCGCGTGCGGCGACGACGTGCGTGGCGGCATCGGCCAGCGCCTGCGTGGTCACGACGACCACCGGCAGGTGGCTCTCGACGGCGCTGCGCAGTGTGCGGCCGAGCACGCTCGAGCCACCGAGACTCTGTTCCAGCTTGTGCGCGGAACCCTTGAATCGACTGCCCTTCCCTGCGGCCAGCACTACGACGGTCGGACGGGACTGCATGCCCTGTGCCTTTCGTGGTGAGTGTGGTGGATCGCGTACTGCGACGCGTTGATGCAGCAAGCATGGAGGCACCGCCGCGACGCAGGTAGTGGGAGCTTCACTTAGGGCCTTTCACGTAAGGGATGCACCGGTCCCGCGGTGCCGATGACGGCATACTGCGGCGATGGACAAGAACCTCGCCGAGCTGCGCAAGAGCTACGAGCGCGACGCGCTCGACGAAGACGCTGCCGCCGCCGAGCCGCTGCAGCAGTTCGAGCGCTGGCTTCAGCAGGCGCTGGACGCGCAGCTGCCCGAGCCGAACGCGATGACGCTGGCCACCGTCGGCGCCGATGCGCGGCCGTCGACGCGCATCGTGCTGCTGAAGGGGCTCGATGCACGCGGCATCGTCTGGTACAGCAACTACGACAGCCGCAAGGGCCGCGAGCTCGCCGTCCATGCGCAGGCGGCGCTGCAGTTCCACTGGGTCGAGCTCGAGCGCGTGGTGCGCATCGAGGGCCGCGTCGAGCAGGTCGAGGCCGAGCTGTCCGATGCCTACTTCGCGAGCCGCCCGCTCGACTCGCGCATCGGCGCCTGGGCTTCGCCGCAGAGCCAGGTGATCGCATCGCGCGCGGTGCTGGTCGGCAACGCGGCGAAGTTCGGCCTGAAGTATGGAATGAACCCGCCGCGCCCGCCGCACTGGGGTGGTTACAGGATGTTGCCCGACACCTGGGAGTTCTGGCAGGGACGCAAGAGCCGCCTGCACGACCGGCTGCGCTACCGCCTGCACGAAGGCCGCTGGCTGCGCGAGCGCCTCGCGCCTTGACGCGTCAGCGGCGCCGGCCGGCGCGGCTCAGCGCCTGAGCCGCGCCGCGAAGGTGTGGCGGAACTTGTCGACCTTCGGCGCCACCACCGCGGCGCAGTAGCCCTGGCCCGGGTTCTTGGCGAAATAGTGCTGGTGGTAGTCCTCGGCGCGCGCGTAGTTGTCGACGCCGAGCAGTTCGGTGACGACACGCCCGCGGTGCGCGGCGTTCGCCTCGTCCAGCACGGCCTGCGCGACCGCACGCTGCGCCTCGTCGTGCAGGTAGATGCCCGAGCGGTATTGCGTGCCGACATCGGCGCCCTGGCGGTTCAGCGTGGTCGGGTCGTGCAC
>DAORHX010000726.1:0-1915 GCA_035438245.1 Rubrivivax sp. | reverse complement strand
TGCAGGTGCAGCGGGATGTAGTGCACGCTGCAGCCGATGCCGGCGTCGAACAGCTTCTCGATGAAGCGGTCGCGCCCGACGCCGGCATCGTCGCCGAGGCGCAGCGCATACAGGTGCCAGGCGTGCAGCTCGCCCGGCGGTGCGGCCGGCGGCGTGACCAGCGGCAGCCCGGCAAAGGCGGCGTCGTAGGCCGCGGCGATGTGCTGGCGCTGCTGCTGGAAGCGCCGTGCCTTCTTCAGCTGCTGCAGCCCCAGCGCGGCGGCGATGTCGGTCAGGTTGTACTTGAAGCCCGGCGCGACGATCTCGTAGTACCAGCTCGGCACCTTGGCGGTGAAGCGGTCGAAGGCGTCGCGGTTCATGCCGTGCAGCCGCATGGTCTTTGCGCGCCGGGCCAGCGCGGCGTCGCGCGTGACCAGCATGCCGCCCTCGCCCGTGGTGATGGTCTTGTTGGCGTAGAAGCTGAACACCGTGGCGTCGCTGTCCAGCGTACCCACCAGCCGCCCGCCGCAGGTGGTGGGCAGCGCGTGCGCCGCGTCCTCCAGCACGCGCAGGCCGTGGCGGCGCGCGATGTCCAGGATCGCCTGCATGCCGGCCGCCAGCCCGCCGTAGTGCACCGGCAGGATGGCCCTGGTGCGCGGCGTGATCGCTGCCTCGACGCGCGCCGGGTCGATGTTCAGCGTCGCCGCGTCGATGTCCACCAGCTTCACGTCGGCGCCCAGGTAGCGCACCACCTCGGCGCTGGCGGTGAAGGTGTGCGTGGTGGTGATGACCTCGTCGCCGGGGCCGATGCCCAGCGCTTCCAGCGCCAGGTGCAGCCCGGCGGTGGCCGAGTTGACGGCCACCGCATGCAAGGACTCGTCGCCGAGGAAGGCGCGGAACTCGGCCTCGAAGCGCTGCGCCTTGGGCCCGGTGGTGACCCAGCCCGAGCGCAGCGTGTCCACCACCTCGGCGATCTCCTCGTCGCCGATGTCGGGCAGCGCGAAGGGCAGGAAGGAATTCGGTGAACTCATGAGCAAGGCGGAGTGTTCGGTGAACGGTTCAGCGCCTGCGCGGTGTCGGCGCGGCACCTTCGATCAGCTCGCCAAGCAGGGCGTGCGCCGGTTGCGCGAAGGGATTGATCACGGTGGTACCGCGCCAGGTAAATCCCTGCTGCAGATCTTCGGTCAGCAGGACGCGGCAGCGCTGCTCCGCCGCGACCGACAGGATCAGGCTGTCCCAGACCGTCAAACCGTGCACTGCCGCAAGGTCGAAGGCCGATTGCAGCGCGCCCCAGGTCGAGTCGCGCACCGCATAGGCATCGCTCCAGCGCAGCACGGCGTCGCGCGCCTCGGTGGGCGAGCGGCGCAGCTTGCCGACCATGACGCGGAACAGCTCGCCCAGCACCTGCAGCGGCAGCACCACCGACGCTTCGGGCAGGCTCGTCAGCAGGGCCACGGCCTGCGCACGGCGCGACTCGTCGCCCGCGCCTTCGGCGTAGGCGAGCACGTGGGTGTCGATCGCAACCAGCACGCGCGGGCGCGTTCAGTCGTACAGCTCGTCGCGCGTCCAGTCGCGCGCGCCGCACGCCTTGACGCTGGACAGGTGCTCGAGCAGGCGGCGCTTGGCGGCACCCGCCGGCGAGCGCAGCGCGCCGCGGCGCACCGGCTCGATGGTGGCCACCGGCTGGCCGCGCGAGGTGATCAGCACGCGAGTGCCTTGGGCCACTTCGCGCAGCACGGCGGAGAACTGCCGATTGGCCTCGGCGGCAGCGACGGTCTTCATGGCGCCATCGAAGTAGTGAAGTAGTGAGTTGCAGATTCTACGGCCGCGGCGGCGCCGCCGGCTTGGCGATCCAGGCCAGCACATGCGTGCGCAGCCACGGCAGCGCGTTGCACAGGCCATACAGCCGCGGATGCACGCGCACCAGCACGCGCGC
>DAORHX010000725.1:0-1919 GCA_035438245.1 Rubrivivax sp. | reverse complement strand
GAAGCCGCGGCGCGCGGTGGCGCCACCGTGACCTGCGGTACCGGCCGGCTGGCGGCTTCGGCGCGTTTGGCCTGGATGCGCCGCTCGTCCTCCTCGGCCTGGGCCTTGCGTTTGGCCTCGTCCAGCACCAGTTCGCGGTCGCGCAGCACGGCGAGCTTCTCGCGGCGCTGCGTCTGCGCCTCGGCGACGCAGCCGGACACGGCGAAACGCTGGCGGCACTCGGCTTCGGCCTGCTTGTAGGCGGACTCGACGGCCGCACGTTCGGCCTGGATGCGCTGGCGCTCGGCCTGCGCTTCGGGCGGCTCGGCGGCATGCACGGCCCCCAGCAGCAACTGCGCCAGCGCGAAAGCGGTGCCGGCGATGCGCCGGGCCGTCACGTCAGCGCGGTGTCGACCGCACGCCGCGTCTGCGACAGGTAGGCCGACGACTGCATCTCCTGCAGCCGCGAGGCAGTGCGTGGGAACTCGTGGCACAGCGGGCCCTCGGTGTACAGCAACTCGGGTTCGACCGCGGCCGACAGGATCAGTTTCACGCGCCGGTCGTAGAGAACGTCGACCAGCCAGGTGAAGCGGCGCGCCTCGCTGGCCAGCCGCGGCGACATGGCCGGCACGCCCGACAGCAGCACCGTGTGGAAGCGCGACGCCAGTTCCAGATAGTCGTTCTGCGAGCGCGGCCCGCCGCACAGCTGCGCGAAGTCGAACCAGACGACACCCCCGGCGCGGCGCCGCGCGACGATCTCGCGCTGCTCGATATGCAGCCGCGGGTTCTCGTCGCGCACCTCGGCCAGCTGCTCGAAGGCGGCGAGCATCCGGGCATCCGCCTCGGGCCCGAGCGGCGTGTGGTAGATCTCGAGCTGCGCGATCGTGCGCTGCCGGTAGTCGGTGCCGGCATCGACGTCCAGCACCTGCATGTGCTGCTTCAGCAACTCGATCGCCGGCAGGATGCGGTCGCGATGCAGGCCGTTGGGGTACAGCCCGTCGGGGTGGAAGTTCGACGTCGTGACGATGCTGACGCGGTGCGCGAACAGCGACTGCAGCAGCCGGTGCAGGATCATCGCGTCGGTGACGTCGGCGATGTGGAATTCGTCGAAGCAGATCAGCCGGTAACGCCGCGCGATGCGCTGGCCCAGCGCGTCCAGCGGGTCCGCCGTGCCGCGCAGCTCGTGCAGCTCGCGGTGCACCTCGCGCATGAACTCGTGGAAGTGCAACCGCGTCTTGCGCTTCAGCGGCACCGACTGGAAGAAGCAGTCCATCAGGAAGCTCTTGCCCCGCCCGACCCCGCCGTACATGTAGACGCCGCGCGGGATCGGCGGGCGGCTGATCATCTTCGCCAGCGCATTGCCGCGCCGGCGCAGGTAGGCGAGCCAGTCGTTCTCGCAGCGCTCGAGCGCATCGATCGCGCGCAGCTGCGCGTCGTCGGCGCGGTAGCCGCGTTCGGCCAGCGTGCGTTCGTAGAGCGCGCGTACCCCCATCGGCGCTGCGCGGGTCAGAAGTTCAGCGTGCGCTTGTCGACGGCCAGCGCCGCTTCCTTCGTGGCCTCGCTCAACGACGGGTGCGCGTGGCAGATGCGCGCGATGTCCTCGGCGCTGGCCTTGAACTCCATCGCCACCACCGCCTCGGCGATCAGCTCGCTGGCCATCGGGCCGATGATGTGCACGCCGAGGATCTGGTCGCTGGCGGCGTCGGCCAGGATCTTGACGAAGCCGGTGGTGTCGCCGAGCGCACGGGCGCGGCCATTGGCCATGAACGGGAAGCTGCCGGCGCGGTAGGCGCGGCCGGCCGCCTTCAGCTGTTCCTCGGTCTGGCCGACCCAGGCGATCTCCGGGCTGGTGTAGATGACCCACGGGATGGTGTCGAAATCGACATGCCCGTGCTGGCCGGCGATGCGCTCGGCCACGGCCACGCCCTCCTCCTCGGCCT
>DAORHX010000724.1:0-1931 GCA_035438245.1 Rubrivivax sp. | reverse complement strand
GGGCAGCGCCTCGCGCGTGCTCAACCAGGCGCCGACGGTGACGCCCGAGCTGCGCGAGCGTGTCGAGCGCGCCATCGCCGAGCTGGGCTACCGGCCCAACCACGCGGCGCGCTCGCTGCGGCTGCGCAGCACGCGCAGCATCGGCTGCCTGCTCACCGACGTGGCCAATCCACTGTACGGCCGGCTGTTCCACGCGCTGGAGGAGCGGCTGCGCAGTGCCGGCTACCTGCTGCTGCTGGCCAACAGCCTGAACAACGCCGAGCGCGAGGTCGAGATCCTGCAGACCTTCGGCGATCGCGGCATGGACGGGCTGATCGTCGCGCCGGGCAACGAGGGCCATGCCGGCGTGCAGGCGGCGCTGCGTGCGCTGCGCCGGCCGACGGTGATCCTGGACCGCGACCTGGCGGTGCCCGGCTGCGACCGGCTGCAGTTCGACCACGCGGCCGGCGTGCGGGACGTGGTGGCGCAGCTGGTGCAGCAGGGCCACCGCGCCATCGGCATCGTGCTCGGGCGAGCAGCCATCCGGCCCACGCGCGAGCGCCTGGCGGGCTACCGGGCCGGCCTGGCCGCGCACGGCCTGGCGCTGCGGCCGGAGCTGGTGCTGAGCCTGCCGGATGCGATGAGCTCGTCCTATGCCGAAGTGCGCGGCATGCTGCAGCGGCCCGACCGGCCCAGCGCGTTGCTGGTGCTGGGCACGCACATCCTCAACGAGGCGCTGAGCGCCATCGCCGCGTTGAACCTGCGCATCCCGCAGGACATCTCGCTGGTCGCACTGGGCGACCCCGGCTTTGCTGCGCACTACACGCCGCCTCTGTCGGCGCTGTCGCTGGACGTGGCGCTGGCCGCCGATACCGTGACCCGGCTGCTGCTCGAGCGCATCCAGGGCCAGGCCGGCGGCCGCGCGCGCCAGCTGCAGGTGCCGTGGCACTTCGTTGCGCGCGACAGCTGCGCGCCGCCGGTTTGAGCGCTCATTCGAAAGTGCCCGGCGGCTCGATGTCGACCTCGAAGTTCTCGAGGAAGCGGCACACCAGCATGTAGAAGCCGACGGTCATCACCAGCTCGGCCAGCGGCCCTTCCGACAACGCCGCACGGGCCTGCTCGAACAACGCGTCGTCGGCCTTGACGTGGTGGAAGATCTGGTCGGTGAAGCGCAGCACCAGGCGCTCCACGTCGTTCAGCGCCGACAGGTCGGCGCCGGGCGCCAGCGCGGCCACCTTGGCCTCGGCCAGGCCCACGCGGCGCGCCACGCGGCGGTGCTGGTGCACCTCGTAGCTGGCGGTGCTGAGCAGGCCCACGCGCAGGATCGCGATCTCGCGCAGGCATGGGTCCAGCGCGCCCTGGCGCAGCGCACCGCCCAGCGTCAGAAAGCCGATGGCCGCCGGCCCGGCGTGCGGCAGCATGCGGTACAGGTTCAGCGGCGGCCGCTCGCCCAGCAAGGCGGTGTAGGCCGCGGGCGCCTGGGCCAGGTCGACGTAGGGAATGCGTGCCACGGATCGTGCCTCCGGGTTGGTGGTCTGGCGCGGCAGGGCGCGTCGGCGCCGCCGAATCAGCGGCGGAACCCGCTCGCCAGGGCTTGGGTGGTGCTTGGTGCCGTGACGCCGGGGATGTCCAAAGGCGATGCTACGCGTCGCGGTGAAACGTTTCATCAGTGATTGCGAGCATGTCCCCGAGCGGCCGCAGCGGCTATGGTTCGCGCCGAACCCGCCCCCGCCGTGGCCAACGCCACGGCGTCCAACCACGGACCCAAAGCCATGACTTCCGCCAGCACCGACCCGGCCCCTTCTTCGCATGCGGCGCCTGCGCCGGCACGTGGCCTGGACACGCCGGATCCACGCCGGCAAGTCTTCGACGAAGCCCTGGGCCGGGCGCCGGGCCGCCCGCGCATGCCGGGGCGGCGCTGTTCCATCACCTCGTGCTGCGCGACGGCACGC
>DAORHX010000723.1:0-1939 GCA_035438245.1 Rubrivivax sp. | reverse complement strand
GCCTGATGGTCGCGCCGGGCGGCGGCTTCCTCGACGGCCGCAAAGACCCCGGCGAGCGACTGCCCGCGTGGCTGAGCGCGCACGACATCGAGGTCTATGCGGCGGCGTTCCGCAAGAGCGGCTTCCGCGGCGGCTTCAACTGGTACCGCAACCTGGACCGCAACTGGGCGCTGACCGCGCCGTTCCAGGGTGCGAAGATCGAACCGCCGGCGCTGTTCATCGCCGGCACGCGCGACGGCGTGATCGTGTCGAAGATGGGCCGCAAGCACCTCGAGCAGATGGACGCGCATGTGCCGAGACTGCGCGGCAAGGTGTTGATCGAAGGCGCCGGCCACTGGGTCCAGCAGGAGCGGCCGGCCGAGGTCAACGCTGCGCTGCTGCGCTTCCTTGCGGCCGACTACACGACTTGAGGTGCGCGATGCAAACCATGGCACAGACAAGGGACGGCGTGCGCGCCGCCAAGCAGTCGCGCAGCCAGCTCAAGCACCAGGCGCTGCTGGAAGCGGGGCGCCGGCTGCTGGACACGCACGACCTGGGCACGTTGTCGGTGGCGCAACTGACGCGCGATGCCGGCATGTCGGTGGGCTCGTTCTATTCGCGCTTCGAGGACAAGGACGCCTGGTTCGCCGAGTTGCTGCGCGTCACCGGCGAGCAGGCCTTGCAGGACACGCAGGCGCTGCTGGTCAGCGCGCGCTTCGCCCGGGCCGACGAGGCGCGCAAGGTGGCGTTGATCGTGCGCCATATCGTCGACATCCACCGCCGGCACCGCGGCATCTTCCGCGCTGCGCATTTCGATTCGGCGCGCTCGCAGGCGTACTGGTCGCAGCTGCACGCCTACGGCCAGCGCCTGGCCGATGCGGTCTACCAGGCGCTGGCGTTGCACCTGCGGGAGGTGCCGCTGGCGCAGCGCCGAACGCGCATAGGCATTGCGCTGCAACTGGTGTTCGGCACGCTGGTCAACGCGGTGCTGCACAACCCGGGGCCGATCGGCCTGCACGACAAGCGCATGGAAGCCGAGCTGAGCCGGGTGTTCCTGGCCACCGTGCGGCTGGATTGATCGCCGGCAGTGTTGCCCACCATTCACCGCACGGGAAACAAGACGATGAACCAACCTGTCGTACCGCATCACGCTGCAGCTGTTGGTCACCGAGCAGGAAGTCATTCCGCTCAATGTGGGCGATCAGGACGCCGTGTATTGACGGCCCCGGCGGCGCCGCTGCGACGAGCCGGCTCGAGTTCTGCGTCCGCTCCAGAGACGCGCGCGACTTCGACCGCGCTTGATCGGAAACAAGGGCGCCACCGCCGACAGGGGAATAGTTGTGACCTCGTCGTTCCGAACCCAGGAGACCACGAATGCTGCGCACGAGGATCTCGACTGCCTGCGTCTTGTCCACCTGTGTCCTTGGACTGATGGCGCAGCCTGTCACGGGCGGCAGCGTGCTCACGACGCGCCAGGGCCGGACGCTGTATGTCTTCGACAACGATGTGCCCGGCTCGGGGCGCAGTGTTTGCAACCCCCCTTGCAGCGGAGTGTTCTCACCGCATCTGATCGAGAAGGGGTCGACCGTTGCGCCTCCGTTCGGGGTGGTTCAACGCGACGACGGCACGCGGCAGTGGAGCTACAAGGGGCGACCGCTCTACCTGTTCTACGCGGACGAGAAGAAGGGCGATGCCATCGGCGACGGCGTGAACCGTGCCACGTGGCACGTCGCGAAGCCCTGAGAGCGAACTGGCTCGCCGCTGCGCGCTCCTTCACCCCGGAATCCGCACCGGCAGCTCGCTGATCCCGCGCACGAAGTTCGACAGCAGCCGCTTCGGCGGCCCGACCACCTCGATCACCGGGAAGCGCTTCAGGATCTCCTCCCACAGGATCTTCAGCTGCATCTCGGCCAGGCGGTTGCCGACGCAGCGGTGGATGCCGAAGCCGAAGCTCAGGTGC
>DAORHX010000722.1:0-1939 GCA_035438245.1 Rubrivivax sp. | reverse complement strand
CCGAAGCGCAACCAGCAGTCGCTGCTGTTCCGCCGCAAGCGGTTCTGCCGCTTCACGGTCGCCGGCGTCAAGGAGATCGACTACAAGGACATCGACACGCTGCGCGACTTCATCGGCGACAACGGCCGCATCACGCCGGCCCGCCTGACCGGCACGCGCGCGTTCTTCCAGCGCCAGCTGACCACGGCCATCAAGCGTGCGCGCTTCCTCGCGCTGCTGCCGTACTCCGACCAGCACAAGGTCTGACAGGAGCACCGCCATGCAGATCATTCTTCTCGAGAAGATCGCCAACCTGGGCAATCTGGGTGATGTCGTCAAGGTCAAGGACGGCTACGCGCGCAACTTCCTGATCCCGAGCAAGCGCGCGCGCCGCGCCACCGAGGCCGCGATCAAGGAATTCGAGACGCGCCGCGCCGACCTGGAGAAGGCCGCTGCCGAAAAGCTGGCCGCCGCGCAGGCGCTGCAGGAGCAGCTGGCCGGCAAGGTGGTCCACATCACGCAGAAGGCCGGTGTCGACGGCCGGTTGTTCGGCTCGGTAACCAACGCCGACATCGCCGAGGCCCTGACGAAGATGGGCTTCGCGATCCAGAAGGCGCAGGTGCGCATGCCCACCGGCCCGCTGAAGCTCACCGGCGAGCACGCGGTGTCGGTGTCGCCGCACACCGACGTCGTCGCCGACATCACCGTGCAGGTGGTTGCGCAGGCCGACTGAGCAGAGTAGCCTTTGGGCACCGTGAAGGCCGGCCTAGAGCCGGCCTTCGGCATTCAGGGCCGGCACTTGCCCACCGCGGGTGCCCAGCCTGTCCACAGACTTGACCACAGGGCGACCCATGTCCGTGACGTTCGAATCCCGCGATGGCCCGCGCGACGACGATGTGGCCCGGCTGCGTGTGCCGCCGAACTCCAACGAGGCCGAGCAGAGCGTGCTGGGTGGCCTGCTGCTCGACAACCTCGCCTGGGACCGCGCCGCCGACCTGCTCAGCGACAGCGACTTCTATCGCCATGAGCACCGGCTGATCTACGCCGCGGTCGGCGCGCTGGTCGGTGCCAGCAAGCCGGCCGACGTGATCACCGTGTTCGAGCACCTGCAGAGCCTGGGCAAGGCCGCCGACTGCGGTGGCCTGGCCTACCTGAACGCGCTGGCGCAGAGCGTGCCGAGCGCGGCCAACATGCGTCGCTACGCGGAGATCGTGCGCGAGCGCGCCATCCTGCGCAAGCTGATCGCCGCCAGCGACGAGATCGCCACCACCGCCTTCAACACGCAGGGCCGGCCGGTGTCGCAGATCCTGGACGAGGCGGAGGGGCGCATCTTCAAGATCGGCGAGGAAGGCTCGCGCAACCGCCAGGGCTTCCAGGGCATCGACAAGCTCGTCGTCGCGCTGCTGGACCGAGTCAACGAGCTGCACGAGAACGGCGCCGAGGACGTGACCGGCGTGCGCACCGGCTTCTACGATATGGACCACATGACGGCGGGGCTGCAGAAGGGCGACCTCATCGTGCTGGCGGCGCGCCCGTCGATGGGCAAGACCGCGTTCGCGCTGAACATCGCCGAACACGTGGCGGTGCAGGAAGGCCTGCCGGTGCTGGTGTTCTCGATGGAAATGGGCGCGGCGCAGCTGGCGCTGCGCATGGTGGGTTCGCTCGGCCGCATCGACCAGTCGGGGCTGCGCACCGGGCGGCTGAAGAACGAGGACTGGGAGCGCCTGGCCGATGCGGTCGACCGGCTCGGCCGCGTGCAGCTGTTCATCGACGAGACGCCGGCGCTGAACTCGGCCGAGCTGCGCGCGCGCGCGCGGCGCATGGCGCGGCAGTTCGGCGGCACGCTGGGGCTGATCGTCGTCGACTACCTGCAGCTGATGAGCGGCTCCAGCAGCAGCGAGGAGAACCGCGCCACCGAGATCGGCGAGATCTCGCGCGGCCTGAAGGCGCTGGCCAAGGA
>DAORHX010000721.1:0-1944 GCA_035438245.1 Rubrivivax sp. | reverse complement strand
CCATCATCTCGAAGTACTGCGTCTTGTGCCGCGACCGCGCCTTGGCGTTGGCCGCATCGAAGGTGTAGGCAAAGCTCGTGCCTTCGATCGGCCGCTGCTTGATGCCGTCGACGACCTGCGGCGCCTTGATGCCCGCGGCCTCCAGGATGGTGGGCACCACGTCGATGACATGGACGAACTGCTCGCGCAGGGCGCCCTTGTCCTTGATGCGCGCCGGCCACGACACCACCATGTTCTGATTGATGCCGCCCAGCGCGGAGGCGTTCTGCTTGAACCACGAGAACGGCGTGTCGAAGGCCCACGACCAGCCGGCCGACATGTGGTTGTAGGTCTTGTCCGTGCCCCAGACGTCGTAGAACTTCATCTGCACATCGACCGGCAACTCGTTCAGGCCATTGAAGAAGGCGACCTCGTTGGGCGTGCCCATCGGCCCGCCCTCGGCCGAGGTGCCGTTGTCGCCGTTGATGTAGATGACCAGCGTGTTGTCGAGCTTGCCCAGGTCCTGGAAGTGCTGGATCACGCGGCCGATCTCGTAGTCGTTGTAGGCCGCATAGGCGGCGAAGACCTCGACCTGGCGGATGAAGAGCTTCTTCTCGTCGGCGCTGAGCTGGTCCCAGGGCTTGATCAGGTCCTTCGGCCAGGGCGCGAGCTTCGTGTCGCTGGGGATGACGCCGAGGCGCTTCTGGTTCTCGAAGATGCGCTCGCGCAGCTTCTCGTAGCCATCGTCGAAGAGGTGCATCGCGTGGATCTTGTCCACCCATTCCTTCGTCGGGTGGTGCGGCGCGTGGTTCGCACCGGGCGCGTACTTGATCAACACCGGCTTGGCCGGGTCGATCTGGTGCATCTTCGTCATCCAGTCGATCGCGTCGTCGGCCATCGCGGTGATCAGGTTCCAGCTGCCGGCCGGCTTGCCCTCGAACGGGTAGATCTGCGTCGTGTTGCGGAACAGGTTCGGCTGCCACTGGTTGGCGTCGCCGCCGACGAAGCCGTAGAAGTACTGGAAGCCCATGCCGGTGGGCCACTGATCGAAGGGCCCGATCTGGCTCGCCTGGAACGCCGGGACGTTGTGGTCCTTGCCGAACCACGAGGTGTTGTAGCCGTTGTCGACCAGCATGCGCCCGATCGTCGCCTGGTCGCGGCCGATGACGCTGTTGTAGCCCGGGAAGCCGGTGGACTGCTCGGAGATCACGCCGAAGCCGGCCGAGTGGTGGTTGCGCCCGGTGATCAGCGCGGCGCGCGTCGGCGAGCACAGCGCGGTCGAGAAGACGCGGTTGTAGCGCAGGCCCTCGCTGGCGACGCGGTCCATCGCCGGCGTCGGGATCACGCCGCCGAAGGTGCTGGGGATGCCGAAGCCGGAGTCGTCGACGATGACCAGCAGCACGTTGGGCGCACCCTTGGGCGGCACCACGCGCGGCGCCCACCAGGGCTTGGACTGAAGCGCGCCGTCCTTGATCACGCCGCCGAACTTCGGGTCGGGCGCAGGCAACTGGTTGCCGGGGATGGTCGTCGTCGCGCTCGGCGAGCCGAGCGTGCCGGTGACCTGCTGGGCCTGCGCGAGGCCTGCGATCAGAGCCCATGCGGCCAGCCACGCGGTCAATGGAAGCGTCTTCTTCATGGCGGGGACTCCTTGATTCGCCCATTCACTTCGTAAACCCGCGGCCGCGCGAGGCCGCTTCGGATCAGGCTGGGATGCTATGCGCCGCGCTATTGCGGTGATTGACATTTGTGGACAATCATCGCGTCGTCCACAACACCGTCGAGCCATGAGAGCGTCAAGACCGCCAGCCCCGACCGCCGTCGAAGCCGACGTGCGCATCGGCCCGCTGCTGGCGGTGCCGGCGCTGCTGCGCGAGGCCGGCATTGCCCCGGCGCCGCTGCTCGCCGGCTGCGGCCTCGATCTGTCGGCCTTCGACGATGCCGATACGCGCGTGCCCTTCGCTGCCG
>DAORHX010000720.1:0-1951 GCA_035438245.1 Rubrivivax sp. | reverse complement strand
GATGGCCGTGCTCGGCCAGCGCGTGCGGCCCGAGCAGCGCATCGACATCGACCCGCTGGCGCGCCGCCAGCAGGCGCGCAGCGTGACGATCCTGCTGCACAAGCCGGTGGGCTATGTCAGCGGCCAGGCCGAGGACGGCTATGCGCCGGCGGCGACGCTGGTCACCGAGGCCAACCGCTGGGCCGAAGAACGGCGGCCGTTCCATCCCGGACACGCCCGCGGCCTGGCCCCGGCCGGACGGCTGGACATCGATTCGACCGGCTTGCTGGTGCTGACGCAGGACGGCCGCATCGCCAAGCTGCTGATCGGCGAGAACTCGCTGGTCGAGAAGGAATACCTGGTGCGCGTGAGCCACGGCTTCGCCGACGGTGTGCCCAAAGCGGTGCTGCAGCGCTTGCGTCATGGCCTGGAGCTGGACGGCCAGCCGCTGAAGCCGGCCAAGGTCAGCTGGGCCAACGAGGACCAGCTGCGCTTCGTGCTGACGCAGGGCAAGAAGCGCCAGATCCGCCGCATGTGCGAGGCCGTCGGGCTGAGCGTCGTCGGCCTCAAGCGCGTGCGCATCGGCAGCGTGGTGCTGGGCAAGCTGCCGGCGGGCCAGTGGCGCTATCTGCGCGATGACGAACGCTTCTGAGGCCGGCGCCGCGGCGTCGCCCGGTCGCATGGGGCCTGCCTTGACCGTGGCGCTGCTGGCGCTGCTGCTGGGCACGCAGCCGATCACCACCGACCTGTACCTGCCGGCGCTGCCGGGGCTGGCGGCCGATCTGCGCTCGCCGATGAGCCGCACGCAGGCCACGCTGTCGGCGCTGATCTTCGCCTTCGGCCTGAGCCAGCTGCTGCTCGGGCCCGCCGCCGACCGTTTCGGACGCCGCCCGGTGCTGCTGGTCGGGCTGTCGGTGATGGTCGCGGCCAGCGTCGGCAGCGCGCTGGCCGCCGACATCGACGCCCTCGTCGCCTGGCGCGCATTGCAGGGCGTGGGCATGGCCGCCGCGGTGGTGTGCGCGCGCGCGATGGTGCGCGACCTGTATGCGCCCAGCGAAGGCGCGCGCGTGATGTCCAAGGCGCTGACCGGGCTCGGTTTCATCGCGCTGGCCAGCCCGCTGCTCGGCGGCGTGCTCGCCAGCGTGCTGGGCTGGCGCCACGCGCTGGCGGCGATCGGCGTGTTCGGCGCCGTCTGCCTGGGCCTGGTGGCGCTGAAGATGCAGGAGACCGCGCGGGCGCGCAACCCGCAAGCGCTGCGCATCGCGCCGATGTTCGCGCAATGGGGCCGCATCCTGCGCCACCCGACCTTCACCGCCTGGGCCTTGCTGATCGCCTGCACCTACGGCGGGCTGTTCGCGTTCCTCGCCGGCTCGTCGTTCGTCTTCATCGACGTGCTCGGCACGTCGCGGCTGGCGTGCGGCGCCTACATCGCGGGCAGCTCGATCAGCTACATCGCCGGCACCTTCTGGTGTCGGCGCTGGCTGCTGCGGCACGGACTGGCCGGTGCGGTCAAGCGCGGTGCGGTGTTCACGCTGGCCGGCGGCGCGTCGATGGCGGCGCTGGCCTGGGCCGGCGTGACCGGGCCGTGGGCGATCGCCGCGCCGCAGTTCGTCTTCGCCTTCGGCCACGGCATCCATCAGCCGTGCGGCCAGGCCGCGGTCGTCGGCCCGTTCCCGCAGCATGCCGGCGCGGCGTCGGCGCTGGCCGGCTTCATCCTCGCCGCCGCCGCGGTGGCGATCGGTGCCTGGCTCGGCGTGGCGATGGACGGTACCGTGCTGCCGCTGACCAACACCGTGGGCCTGATGGCGCTGGCCACCGCGTGGGTGGCGTGGACCCTGGTGCAAAAACACGGAGAGAGCCGATGAGCCGCTTGCATGAACACCGAACCAGGCTGCGCGCCGCTGCCGCCATCGCCGCGCTGCTGCCGGCGCTGGCGCTGGCGCAGCCCTCCGCAGCAGCGGGCGCCGAGCGC
>DAORHX010000719.1:0-1962 GCA_035438245.1 Rubrivivax sp. | reverse complement strand
CTTCATCGTGTCGGCGTCGGGGAACTTGATGTAGTGGAAGAAGCAGCGGCGCAGGAAGGCGTCGGGCAGTTCCTTCTCGTTGTTGGAGGTGATGAACACCACCGGCCGGTGCCGCGCCTTGATCAGCTCGCGCGTCTCGTAGACGTAGAACTCCATGCGGTCGAGCTCGCGCAGCAGGTCGTTCGGGAACTCGATGTCGGCCTTGTCGATCTCGTCGATCAGCAGCGCCACCGGCTGGTCGGCGGTGAACGCCTGCCAGAGGATGCCCTTGACGATGTAGTTGTGGATGTCCTTGACCTTCTCGTCGCCGAGCTGGCTGTCGCGCAGCCGGCTGACCGCGTCGTACTCGTACAGCCCTTGCTGCGCCTTGGTCGTGCTCTTGATGTGCCACTGCAGCAGCGGCATGTTCATCGCGCTGGCGGCTTCCTCGGCGAGCATCGTCTTGCCGGTGCCGGGTTCGCCCTTGACGAGCAGCGGGCGCTTCAGCGTCACCGCGGCATTGACCGCCAGCATCAGATCCTGCGTGGCGATGTAGTTGTCGGTGCCTTGGAACTTGGTGGTTGTCTGCATGTCGGGTGGATGCGCCGGTGGAGGGCAGGCGCGGCAGGGATCACGGTTCAGTATAAGGGCCGGCCCTATAATCCGCGGCCATTCGACAGGCGAGCCCGCGTGGCTCGCCTTCTCTTGAACCCCATCCGCTGCACGACGATGAAGACTGCGCTGACCCTGCTGCTCGCCCTGTCCGCTGTTGGCTTCGCGGCCCGTGCGCAGGACATCACCGGCGATGCCGCACGCGGCGCGAAGCTCAATGCCAGCTGCGTCGGCTGCCACGGCATCCCCGGCTACCAGGCGAGTTTCCCCGAGGTCTATCGCGTGCCGGCGATCTCCGGGCAGAACGCGAAGTACATCGTCGCCGCGCTCGACGCCTACAAGCGCGGCGAGCGCAAGCACCCGACGATGCATGCGGTGGCCATGTCGTTGAGCGAGCAGGACATCGCCGACCTGGCGGCCTACTACACGGCGCACGGCGGCCCGGCCACTGCTGCCGCCGTGCCGGCGCCGCCGGCGGACGTCGCGGCCCTGCTGACCAAGGGCGCGTGCGCGTCCTGCCACGGCGAGCAGTTCAACAAGCCGATCGACGGCTCGTACCCGAAGATCGCCGGCCAGTACCCCGACTACCTGTTCGCCGCGCTGAAGTCGTACAAGGTCGAGGGCAACCGCAACGTCGGCCGCGGCAACGCCATCATGTCCGCGCAGGTCAAGCAGTTCAGCAACCAGGAGCTGAAGGCCATCGCGAAGTACCTCGGTTCGCTGCCGCCGGACGTGCACACGGTGGCGCAGTCGCGTTTTCGCTGACCGCCTGCCATGCCGGCGACGCTGCGTGCCGCCGAAGCGCGCGACGTGCCGGCCATCGTCGGCCTGATCGGCGAGCTGGCCGAGTTCGAGAAGCTCACGCACCTGCTCGAGGTCACGCCGCAGAGCCTGCATCCGCACCTGTTCGGCCCGCACCCGGTGGCCGAGGCGCTGGTGGCCGAGCATGACGCGCAGCTGATCGGCTTCGCGCTGTTCTTCACCAGCTTCTCCACCTTCCTCGGCAAGCCGGGCCTGTACCTGGAAGACCTGTACGTGCAGCCGGCGCACCGCGGTGCCGGCGTCGGCCGTGCGCTGCTGATGCGGCTGGCCGCGCTGGCCAACGAGCGCGGCCATGGCCGCTTCGAGTGGAGCGTGCTCGACTGGAACGAAGGCGCGATCCGCTTCTACCAGCGCCTGGGCGCGACGCTGCTGCCCGACTGGCGCCTGTGCCGGGTCAGCGGCGAGGCGCTGCGGCGCTTGGCCGGCTGATCAGCGGCGGCACTTGTCGCGCAGTTCGGCGATGACCCAGAACGGCAGGCTGAGCAGGCCCATGCCGGAGCCCGCGTACTCGCCTTTCAGGCAATCGCCGATCGCGCCGCGCGCGATCTC
>DAORHX010000718.1:0-1967 GCA_035438245.1 Rubrivivax sp. | reverse complement strand
GGGCGAGAGCGCGACCGTGACGGCCGTGGCGGGCAGCGCCTCGGCGACCGTGACGGTTGAGTTCGGCGGCAACCCCGCCACCTGCTCGATCGCCGACTTCGCGAAGGACCTCGACATCGGTGACAACATCGACGTCGTGGCGGTCTTCAAGACGGCTGCGGGCAACAAGGTGCCGGACGGCATCGAGGTCGTCAGCGCGTTCGGACGCAGCGTGTTCGCCTGCACGCCCTACCTGGGCGGCGCGCTCGGCGAGCAGGACGCGGGCGGCCAGTTGCTGGCGCCGATGATGGGCAAGGTCGTGGCCGTCAAGGCCGCGGCGGGCGCCGCCGTCGCCGCCGGACAGACCGTGATCGTGCTCGAATCGATGAAGATGGAACTGCACGTCAGTGCGCCCTTCGACGGCAGCGTGGCCTCGATCCGCTGCGCGGTGGGCGACATGGTCGAGCGCCATCAGGCGCTGGCCGAGGTGATCCCCGTCGCAGCAAGCTGAAGGAGTCAGGCCATGAGTTCGCTACCGCGCCGCGTCGAGTTCCACGAGGAGGGCCCGCGCGAGGGCTTCCAGATGGAGCAGGGCAGCTTCCCCCTCGACGACCGCCTGGCGCTGATCGACGCGCTCGCCGCGTCGGGCCTGAAGCAGGTGCAGTGCGCCTCGTTCGTGAGCCCGCGCGCAGTGCCGCAGATGGCCGATTCGCCCGAGCTGTACGCGCGCCTCGTCAAGCGCCCGGGCACAAGCTACACCGCGCTGTGGCTGAACGAGAACGGCTTCGACCGCGCGCGCGCCTGCGACAACGTGGACATCGACGGCAAGATCATCTTCTACGTCACCGAGCCCTTCTCGCAGCGCAACAACAACTGCAGCGTGGCCGAGAACCGCGACCGCCAGCTGGCCTGGATCGACCGTTACAAGGAGCTGGGCATCCCGCTCGAACAGGCCTACGTGGTCACGGCCTTCGGCTGCAACCTCGGCGGCCCGGTGCCGGTGTCGGCGGTGACCGACCAGGTGCGCTGGCTCGTCGACGCCTGCGCCGACCGCGGCGTCCCGTTTCCCGCCTTCTATCTCGCCGACACGATGGGCTGGGCCAACCCCGAAGAGATCAAGCGCCGTGTCGGCGCGGTGCGCGAGCTGGTGCCGCAGGCGCGCATCGGCCTGCACCTGCACGACACCCGCGGCGTCGGCGCCGCCAACGTGTATGCGGCGCTGCAGATGGGCGTCGATCTGTTCGACAGTTCGGTGGCCGGCCTCGGCGGCTGCCCCTTCGCCGGCCACAAGCACGGCGGCGCCGCGGGCAACGTCTGCACCGAGGACATGGCCTTCATGTGCGAGGAGATGGGCATAGCGACCGGGCTCGACCTGGAGCGGCTCGTCGAGGCCGCGCGGCTGGCCGAGCGCATCATCGGCCGGCCGCTGAATGGTCGGCTGATGCGCAGCGGCACGCTCGCTGCGATGCGCCGCTGAGGGCATGCCGCCGGCCGGTGAGCCGCCACGGCATGACGACGAGGCCGACGCTGCCTGGGTCGGCCCGCTTGTCGCCATGCTCGCGGTGCAGACCGCGGTGTCCTTCCTGTCGCGCATCGCGCCGACGCTTGCGCCGACGCTCGCCCCGCGTGTGGGTTGGCCGGTGGAGAGCGTCGGTTACCTGTCGTCGCTGATCACCGGCGGCTCGATGTTGGTGCTGATACTCGGCGCGCCGCTGCAGCGGCGCGTCGGCTCGATGCGCATGCTGCAGATCGGGCTGGCGCTGGGCGTGTGCGGCACGCTGCTCAGCGCGCTGCCTTGGGCCCTGGCGCTGGCGGCCGGATCGCTGCTGATCGGCCTGTCCATCGGGCCGCCCTCGGCGGCCGGCACCGACGTGCTGCAGCGCTATGCGCCGGCTGGCCACCGCAACCTGCTGTTCTCGGTCAAGCAGGCGGGCGTGCCGCTCGGCGGCGTGGTGGCCGGGCTGCTGATGCCGGTTGCCGCAGCCCGC
>DAORHX010000717.1:0-1980 GCA_035438245.1 Rubrivivax sp. | reverse complement strand
CGTGCTGGCGCCGCAGCTGCTGTGGCAGGCGGCGCATGCCGCCGACAGCGGGGCCTGGCTGGGCGCATGGCTGGACGGTGCGCCGCTGCCACCGGTCACCGGCCCGGCGCAGCGCTGGTGAGGGCGCGCCGATAATTGCCGCATGCCCGCGCCGCTGCACAACGACACCTTCCTGCGCGCCTGCCTGCGCCAGCCCACCGAGTACACGCCGCTGTGGCTGATGCGCCAGGCCGGTCGCTACCTGCCCGAATACCGCGCCACGCGCAGCCTGGCCGGCAGTTTCATGGGCCTGGCGACGAACCCGCAGTACGCCACCGAGGTCACGCTGCAGCCGCTGGACCGCTATGCGCTGGACGCAGCGATCCTGTTCTCGGACATCCTGACCGTGCCCGACGCGATGGGGCTGGGCCTGTCGTTCGCGGAAGGCGAGGGCCCGCGTTTCGAGCGCCGCTTGAGCGACGAGGCGGCGATCGCCCGCCTGACCGTGCCCGACATGGACAAGCTGCGCTACGTGTTCGACGCGGTGGCCTCGATCCGCAAGGCGCTGGCCGGGCGTGTGCCGCTGATCGGCTTTTCCGGCAGCCCGTGGACGCTGGCCTGCTACATGGTCGAAGGCGGCGGCTCCGACGACTACCGGCACGTGAAGACGCTGATGTATGCGCGGCCCGACCTGATGCAGCGCATCCTGGACATCAACGCGCAGGCGGTGGCCGCCTACCTGAACGCACAGATCGATGCCGGCGCGCAGGCGGTGATGATCTTCGACTCGTGGGGCGGCGTGCTCGCCGACGGCGCCTTCCAGCGCTTCAGCCTGCACTACACGCAGCAGGTGCTGCGCGCGCTGACGCGCGAAAGCGAAGGGCGGCGCGTGCCCAGCATCGTCTTCACCAAGGGCGGCGGGCCGTGGCTGGCGCAGATCGCCGCCAGCGGTGCCGACGTCGTCGGGCTGGACTGGACCGTGAACCTCGGCGCCGCGCGTGCCGCCGTTGGCGACCATGTCGCACTGCAAGGCAACCTGGATCCGGCCGTGCTGTTCGCCCCGCCCGAGGCGGTGCAGGCGCAGGCCGTCGCCGCGCTCGACAGCTTCGGGCCACCGCAGCGTGCCGACGGCCGGTGGGACGGCCATGTCTTCAACCTCGGCCACGGCATCAGCCAGTACACGCCGCCCGAACACGTCAGCGCGCTGGTCGAGGCCGTGCACCGCCACTCGCGCCGCCTGCGTACCGCGGCACGCTAGCCCGGCAAGGCGATATTGCCGTGCAATTCTGCCGGTAAGTGAGCGCTCAGGACTCGACTTATCCCCAGCAATCGAACTGCTGCAGCCGCATGCGTGGCAGCCCATCCGGATTTGCCCTGATGACTTCTAAGTCGTTGATTTTTCTAGGGTGACGCAGGTGCCGCGAAATGGTGCACGGCAGGCGGAAACACGCTGAATCAAGAACTTGGGCGCTTCCACCGCAGTTTGCCCACAAAGTTATTCACAGGCTCTGTGGACACCCGCGAAAGCGCTTTTTAATCAGCAACTTAGACCCCATCCCTAACTTGAAGTCGAGATTTCGCCGACAACCTGCGTGCTGCCGGGCATGAGTGCGCAGGTCGTGCTGCCGGTCATCGTGGACGCCCCGCAACACGCGGGCCTGAACGCCACACTCGACTACCAGAGCCCGGTCGCGCTGCCGGCGGGCAGCCTGGTGCGCGTGCCGCTGGGCCGGCGCAGCGTGCCCGGCGTGGTCTGGCACCGGCGCATCGGCGAAGCCGCCGAGCCTGCGCAGCTGCGCGCGCTGGACGCCAGTCTCGGCAGCCTGCCGCCGCTCGGCCGCGCGTGGCTGCAGCTGGTCGAGTTCTGCGCCGGCTACTACCAGCGCAGCCTGGGCGAGGTGGCGTTGTCGGTGCTGCCGCCCGAACTGCGCAAGCTCGACGACGTACAGCTGGCCCGGCGCCTGGCCCGCAGGCGTCGCGCGGCCGATGCTGCGGTGCCCG
>DAORHX010000716.1:0-1997 GCA_035438245.1 Rubrivivax sp. | reverse complement strand
CCCACGGGCCGACCGCCGCAGCATGAGCCCCTGGCGGGTGCCGCCTGTCGCGCCGTGCCGAACGCGATGAACTCGGCTGTTTGAATTCGGCTGCTTTGCGCCGCAAGCGGCCTTCAAACCCGATCGGCCCGTGAACGCACTTCAGATGGTTCGCTTCGGCGCGCCGGCCGCAGTTGCTGGCTCGGCGTCGGTGACGGCCTTGCCGCCGGCCTCGCCCAGCAGCTCGCCGATCAGGCGGTCCTTGTCCTTCCACATCGCCTCGACCCAGCGGCCGAGCTTGACCACGTGCGCGCGCTGCAGCGCGTGCTCGACGCCGACCATCTCTGGCGGGATGGGGCGCTGCTGCACGCGCACGCTCACGGCGTCGAGCCGGCCGCACAACAGGCCCCAGAAAGTCGGCAGCCCTGCGGGATAGACGATGGTCACGTCGAGCAGGCCATGGAACTGCTCGCCCATCGTCGCCAGCGCCACCGACAGCCCGCCGATCTTCGGCCGCAGCAGGTGTCGGTACGGGCTCTTCTCCTGCGCGATCTTCGCCGGCGTCGCGCGCGTGCCCTCGACGAAGTTCATCACCGAGGTGGGGATGCGCTTGAACTTCTCGCACGCCTGCCGTGTTGTTTCCAGGTCCTTGCGCAGCGCACCGCGGCTCTTGCCTCGGCTCATGAACGGGAAGTCCAGCGCCCACCATGCCAGGCCGATCACCGGCACCCAGATAAGCTCGCGCTTGAGGAAGAACTTCAGGAACGGAATGCGCCGGTGGAACACGCGCTGCAGCACCAGGATGTCGACCCAGCTCTGGTGGTTGCTGAGCACCAGGTACCAGCCGCGCGCGTCGAGTTGCTCGAGCCCCTGAACGTCCCACCGTGCACCGGGCCGCACCGCCGCGATCCACGCGTTGTTGATCGTCACCCAGGCCGCGGCCAGCGCGGCGAGCGCGCGGTCGGCGAGCCGGCGCACCGGCGGCAACGGCAGCAGCAGCTTCAGCAGTGCCGGCGGCAGCAGGCTCGCGCTGATGACGAGCGTGCTCAACCCGAGGACGACGCTGGCGACGAGGCCGCGAAGGGCATGCATGGTCGACGCGCTGCGCTACGCCTCAGACCAGCCCGTCGAAGGGCAGCACGTCCACCGCCTCGCCGGCGGCGACGTTGCCCTGGTCGTGGTGCAGTACAACGATGCCGTTGGCCTGGCTCATGCTGCGCAGGATGCCGCTGCCCTGCGAGCCGGTGATGCGCACCTGCCAGCGGCCGTCACCGCCGCGGCTGACGATGCCGCGCTGGTATTCGGTGCGACCGGGCTTCTTGCGGATCGTCGCGACACTGGCGGCGCGCAGCAGCGGCAGCGGCTGCGGCGTCGTGCCGGCCATGCGCAGCAGCGCATCGCGCACGAAGGCGTAGAAGGTGATCATCACCGCCACCGGGTTGCCGGGCAGGCCGAACAGGATCGCCTGGCGCGCTGCGCTGCCGGTCCGGCCTTCGGCGCCTGGCGGGGTGCCGATTCGCCCGATCGCCATCGGCCGCCCGGGCCGCATGGCAATGCGCCAGAACAGCACCTCGCCCAGTTCGGCCATGATGCGCTTGGTGTGGTCGGCCTCGCCGACACTGACTCCGCCCGAGGTGATGACCGCGTCGGCACAGGCGGCGGCCTGCGAGAAGGCCTCGCGCAGTGCGGCCGGATCGTCGCGCACCACGCCCAGGTCGATGGCCTGCACGCCCAGGCGCTGCAGCATGCCCCAGACGGTGTAGCGGTTGCTGTCGTAGACGCAGCCGGCGTCCAGCGGCTCGCCGATCGAGCGCAGCTCGTCGCCGGTGGAGAAGAAGGCCACGCGCAGACGCCGGAACACAGCCACCTCGGCCTGGCCGAGCGAGGCCAGCAGCCCGAGGTCGGCCGGACGGATCAGGCGTCCGGCCCGCAATGCCGCGGAGCCGCGCGCCAGGTCCTCGCCCTTCAGGCGCCGGTTGTCGCCGCTTCGCACCACCCCCGCCGGGATGCGCACCCGG
>DAORHX010000715.1:0-2000 GCA_035438245.1 Rubrivivax sp. | reverse complement strand
CGCACCGACAGGTCGTCCAGCCCGAAGACGTTGAAGAACTGGTCCAGCGCGTTCGGCTCGTCGCCGGAGATCAGCGCCATCGCCGCGGCCTGCAGCAGCGCGGTGTCGCCCGAGCCCGCGCCTTCGCTGGCGCGGCCGCGCAGCAGCCAGCTCAGCTTGTCGGCGTCGGACATGTCGGGGTCGGAGAACAGCCGCACGCGCGGCACCAGCACGGTGCCGGTGACGGCCACGCCGACACGCACGTCCAGGTTCGGGCGGATGGCCTCGATGTCCAGCTGCGGGTTCTCGATCGGGCCGTTGAAGGTCAGCACGCCGCGCTCGATGTTCAGCCGCTGCCGATAGGCGCGGTAGGTGCCGTCGACGGTGCGCACGCTGCCGTCCACACGCAGCCGCCCCTGCGGCGCGCTCAGCCGCAGCTCGCCGCGCAGGCCCGCGTCCAGTCCCTGGCCGCGGATGCGCAGCTTCTCGCCGAGCTGCACGCGCAGGTCCAGCGTGCTGCGGCGCGCGCGCGCGCTGGCGGCCTCGGTTTCGGCCGCGCTCACGCTGGTGAACTGGAAGTCGCCCGATGCGCCGCGATAGATCGTCACATCGTCCGACAGGCGTGGCGCTTCGCTGCGGCTGAAGTCGATCAGCCCCTCGTCGACACGGAAGTCGCCGTTCAGCGCCAGCGTGTCCTTGCCCAGCCTCAGCGTCGCACCGCCGCTGGCGACGATGCGCCGGTCGATGCGGCCGAGCAGCAGGAACTGCTCGAGCTTCAGGTTGAGTTCGGCGCGCGGCGCCGCGCCCAGGCTGGCGTCGCCGCGCAGGTTCAGGCTGCCCTTGCCGGCCTGCGCGCTGAAGCGCTCGATGCGGGCGGTGTCGCCGAGCAGCGCGATGGCCACGTCGCCGTCGCGCACGTCCACCCCCTGCAGCAGGTTGCGCACGCCGATGCCGCCGCCGTCGAGCCGGCCTTCGAATTCGGGCGCACCGAAGCGCCCGCCGATGCTGGCGTTGGCATGCAATGCGCCGGTCAGCCGCCAGCCGGGCGGCAGCCACGGCCCCCACACGCCGAGGTCGTTGATCTGCAGTTCCAGCACGCCGTTCAGCGGCGCGTCGGCGCGCGGCCAGGTGGCTTGCGGCGTGCTGCGTGCCACCACCGCGCCGGCGGCGCGGCCCAGCGTCGCGCCGGCCAGGCCGGTGGTGAAGCTCCACACGCCGTCCAGCGCCGTCATGCCGATGCGCAGGTCGCTCAGCCCGAGCATGCGCGTGCCGGCCTCGTCGGTCACGCTCAGGTCGCCCGAAGCGCGTTCGACGACGATGTCGGCGTGGAACGACGGTGCGCTGCGCAGCACCAGGTGGCCGCCCAGGCGCAGGTCGCCACCCCAGCCGAAGTACGGCTGCGCACGCTTGAGCAGCGGCGCCACGTCCAGCGGCTCGAGCCGCGCTTCGGCGTCCAGCTTGGCCGGCGCGCGCCCCGGATCTTCCGCGCTCCAGGCGATGCGGCTCCAGTTCAGCGCCGCGCCCAGCAGTTCGGCGCGGCCGGCGTCGGCCTTGACGCGCAGCGGTGTGTCGGCCCACTGCACCTCGACACCGAATTCACCGACCTGGAGCCACGGCATCGCGGCAGGCGCATCGCCGCGCAGCTCGGCCTTCAGCAGCTTGCCCTGCCAGCCGCGCGGCGTGGCGCCGCGGCCTGCGGCGCTGCCGATCACGCCGCCGCCCAGCCGCAGCTCGGCCAGCGTGCGTTTGGATCGGGTGCCGGCCGGCGCGTTCTGCACCGCTTCCACCCAGGCCGGCGGCAGCGCCTTCGATTCCAGGTCCAGGTCCATGCTGTGCGCGGCCGGCGTGCCTTTCAGCTGCAGCGTCAGGCGTTCGGCCGAGGGCGCGCCCAGCGACATCGGGCCCAGCTCCAGCTTCGCGTCCCATGGCGCATCGTTCTGCGTGCCCAGCGTCCAGCGCGCGTCGGCGCGCTTGGTTTCGATGGCGCCGAAACGCAGCGCGTCGCCGTCCAGCCGTCCCTG
>DAORHX010000714.1:0-2004 GCA_035438245.1 Rubrivivax sp. | reverse complement strand
ACCGCAAGGCCGACATCACGCCGCGCCAGCGCGCGATGCTCGACTTCGCGATGAAGGTGTGCACGAACTCGGGCGCGATCGACGACGCCGACTTCGCCGCTTTGCGCGCGCACGGCTTCGACGACGAGGACATCTGGGACATCGGCGCCATCACCGCCTTCTTCGGCCTGAGCAACCGCATGGCCAACCTCAGCGGCATGCGGCCCAACGACGAGTTCTACCTGATGGGCCGCGTGCCGCGCGCGAAGAAGTAGCGGCTCAGGTCTTGTAGCTCGGATCCATCCGATCCAGCTTGCGCAGCAGCGCCGGCCAGGCCAGGTTGGCGCCCATGCCCGCAGTGGCCGTCTTCATCACCTGCGACAGGCCCTGCAGGATCGACGGGTTGACCTGCACCAGCTCGCCGCCGGCCTGCGCGTCGATCTGGATGCGGCAGGTGTTCTCGAAGGTGTACATGTGCAGGAAGGCGTCGGGGATGGTCCGGCCCACGGTGAGCAGGCCGTGGTTGCGCAGCATCAGGTAGTTGGCGGCGCCCAGGTCGGCCTGCAGTCGCGGCTTCTCGTCGTCGCGCAGCGCCACGGCTTCGTAGTCGTGATAGGCCAGCGAGGCCAGCACGAAGGTGCTCTGCTGGCTGATCGGCAGCACGCCGCACTTCTGCGCGCTGACCGCGACGCCGGCGCGCGAATGCGTGTGCAGCACGCAGCCGGCGTCGTCGCGCACCGCGTGGATGGCGCTGTGGATGACGAAGCCGGCCGGGTTCACCGGGAACGGCGTGTCGTGCAGCTTGTTGCACTGCTGGTCGACCTTGACCAGCGACGAGGCGGTGATCTCGTCGAACAGCAGCCCGTAGGGGTTGATCAGGAAGTGATGGTCCGGCCCGGGAATGCGCGCGCTGACGTGGGTGAACACCAGGTCGCTCCAGCCGTAGGCGGCCACCAGGCGGTAGCAGGCGGCGAGGTCGCAGCGCAGCTGCCATTCGTCGGCGCTGACGACTTCCTTCATCGAGGCGATGTGCACGGTGGTCTCCTTCGGCCAGTAGCGACGCCGCCAGTGTAGGCCGCGCGTCGCTCGCCGTCGCGTTCAGCGCACCAGCAGCAACGGCTGGCGGCAACGCGCGAGCACGCCCTGCGTCACCGAGCCGAGCACGGCATTGGCCAGCGCCGAATGGCCGTGCGTGCCCATGACGATCAGCCCTACCCTGCGCGCCCTGGCGAACGCGGCGATCTCCTCGGCTGCATGGCCGGCGGCGTGCGCGCTGTGCACGGTCCAGCCCTGCTTCTGGGCAAAGGCGCGCGGCGCGCGCAGCACCTTCTCGGCCTCGTCGCGGTAGTACTCGTCCAGCGTCACCCGGTCGAAGAAGGCGGCGGCACGGCTGGACAGCCGCGGCACCGCCGTGAACAGCCAGTATTCGTGCTGCGCGCCGAGCAGCTCGTCGTGCGCGGCGACATGGGCGAGCATGCGCCGCGTGTACTTGCTCCCGTCGACCGGCAACAGGATCTTCATCGTGGTCGTGCGGGCTCGCGCGCCGCGCGCAACGCACCCGACGGCGGCGTCACGGCCGGGTCGAACGGGTGCGAGCGCTGCCCGCCCAGGTTGGCCATGATGCGCTGCACGTAGTGCCGCGTTTCGGCATACGGCGGCACGCCCTGGTAGCGCTCGACCGCGCGCTCGCCGGCGTTGTAGGCAGCCAGCACCAGCGCCACGTCGCCCTCGAAGTACGCCATCAGCCAGCGCAGGTAGGCCATGCCGCCGCGGATGTTCTGCACCGGGTCCTCGATCTGCCGCACCTTGAAGCGTGTCGCCGTGTCGGGCATCAGCTGCATCAGCCCCTGCGCCTTCTTCGGCGACACGGCCAGCGGGTCGAAGTTCGATTCGGTGGCCATCACCGCCAGCACCAGGTGCGGCGCCAGCTGGTATTCGGGGGCGACCAGGGTGACGAAGCGCTCGATCGGCTCCGGCGCATGCGGCGGCGCCGGCAAGGCAGCCGGCGGCGCCGGACGGGCCCGC
>DAORHX010000713.1:0-2016 GCA_035438245.1 Rubrivivax sp. | reverse complement strand
CGATCGCGGCCACGTCGTGCAGCGCGAAGCAGGGCAGCGGCGGCGCAGATGGCGGCACAGAGGGCGGCACAGAGGGCGGCGCGTCGCCGGCGAAGCCGACGATGTCGGGCCACTGCGGCCACAGCGTGGGCGCCTGCAGTTCGGCTCGCCACACCTCCAGCTTCGGGAAGCGGCCGGCCTTGAAGCCCTCGATCAGCACCAGGTCGCAGTGCTGCAGACGGCCCAGCAGCTGCTCCAGCGGCGGCTCGGGCGCGCCGCGCAGCTCGTGCATCAGCGCCCAGCGCTCGTTTCCGAGCAGCAGCACCTCCTGGCAGCCGGCCTGGCGCAGGCGGTACGAGTCCTTGCCCGGCCGGTCGATGTCGATCGACTTGTGGCTGTGCTTGATCAGCGACACCGCCAGCCCGCGCGACGCGAGCTCGGGGATCAGTTTTTCCAGCAGCGTGGTCTTGCCCATGCCGGAATGGCCGGCGATGCCGAAGAGCTTCATGGGGGGGTGTGGGACAGGGGTGATGGACGGCTGCTGCGGCAGCATGGCTGCGCAGGATAAGGCCGCCCCTCGGGCAGGCGACGGTGCCGAACGGCATGTGTGAACAGCGTCGCGCGGCATGCCCGCGCGCCCTCGCCTGCGACGGGATCGGCCACGCCTGCGGGCTAGACTGCCCCGCAGACTCGAAGGCCGGGGAGACGCGCGCATGGTGAGGGTGGTGCTGTTGCTGCTGGCCTGGCTGGCGCTGCCGGGCGTGTGCGCTGCGCAGCCGCTGGAGCTGCACGAGGCCGAGTTGCAGCGCCCAGGGCAACCGGGCTGGCAGCGCGTCGCCCTGCCCCACACCTGGCCGGCGGACAGCGGCGGTGCGCTGCAAGACGCCAGCTACCGGCTGCGCTTGCGCCTCGACGCGGTGCCGCCCGACACGCTCTGGGGCCTGCGCATCGACCGCCTGTCCAGCGTGCACCGCCTTTACCTGAACGGCCGCCTGATCCACGAGCACGGCGAGGACGGCGACGGCAGCGTGCGCCTGCGCCTGCTGCCGCTGTACCTGCCGCTGGCGCCCGCGCTGCTGCGCGCGGGCGACAACGAGCTGCTGGCCGAGCTGCGCTTCGGCACGCGCGCCGGCCTGTCCAGCGTGCAGATCGGGCCGGACGCCACGCTGCGCGCCGCTTTCGAGCGCGACCGCTGGCTCGACACACGCGGGCCCCAGTACCTGAACCTGGCCGGTGCGGTGCTGGCCAGCGGCATGCTGCTGCTGTGGTGGCGGCGCCCGCAGGAACGTGCCACCGGCCTGTTCGGCGCGATGTGGCTGATCGCGTCGCTGCGCAACTTCGACTACTTCGTCGCCCTGTCGCCGCTGCCGGCCGCCGCCAGCGACTGGCTGTACTTCGCCGCACAGTGCAGCACGGTGGCGTTGCTCGGCCTGTTCGCGGTGGCGCTGTCGGGCCGGCCGTGGCCGCGGCTGCAGCGTGTCTATCGCGCCGCGCTGTTCGGCCTGCCGCTGCTCGGCCTGGGCGCGCTGGCGCTGGACCTGATCGCGCCGCTGCGCATGGCCGTCTACCCGCTGCTGATGCTGCTGGCGCTGGGCGCACTGTGGGTGCTGTGGCGGCTGCTGCAGGGCCGGCGCGGCGCGGCGCTGGCGCTGCTGCTGGGCGGCGTGGCGCTGCTGGTGCTGGCCGGCGCGCACGACTACGCCTACCTGCACGGCTGGGTGCCGGTGACCGACTTCTACTGGCTGGCCTACGCCGTGCCCTTCGCGCTGGCCTGCTATGCGGCGATGCTGATGAACCGCCTGGTGCAGGCGCTGGCGCGCAGCGAGGACCTGAGCCACGCGCTCGAGCGCCGCGTCGCCGAACGCACCGCCGAGCTGGCCGCCGCCAACGAGGCCAAGACCCGCTTCCTGGCCGCCGCCAGTCACGACCTGCGCCAGCCGGTGGTGGCCATCGGCTTGCTCGCCGGCCTGGTGCGCGAGCGCCTGGGCGGCGCCGCCGGGGCGGCGGGCAGAACGGAAGGGGAAAGGACGGAACTCC
>DAORHX010000712.1:0-2016 GCA_035438245.1 Rubrivivax sp. | reverse complement strand
ACATCAACAAGGCGCTGAAGAAGAAGGAGATCTCGCGGCTGATCAACGCGTCCTTCCGCAAGTGCGGCCTGAAGGAGACGGTGGTCTTCGCCGACAAGTTGCTGCAGAACGGCTTCCGCCTGGCCACGCGCGCCGGCATCTCGATCGCCATCGACGACATGCTGGTGCCCAAGGAGAAGCCCGGCCTGATCGAGCGCGCCGAGAAGGAGGTCAAGGAGATCGAGCAGCAGTACGTCTCGGGCCTGGTGACTGCCGGCGAGCGCTACAACAAGGTGGTCGACATCTGGGGCAAGACCGGTGACGAGGTCGGCAAGGTCATGATGAGCCAGCTGTCCAAGCAGAAGGTGCAGGACCGCCACGGCCAGGAGGTCGAGCAGGAATCGTTCAACTCGATCTACATGATGGCCGACTCGGGCGCGCGCGGCAGTGCCGCGCAGATCCGCCAGCTGGCCGGCATGCGCGGGCTGATGGCCAAGCCGGATGGCTCGATCATCGAGACGCCGATCACGGCCAACTTCCGCGAAGGCCTGAACGTGCTGCAGTACTTCATCTCCACGCACGGCGCGCGCAAGGGCCTGGCGGATACGGCGCTGAAGACCGCGAACTCGGGCTACCTGACGCGCCGCCTGGTCGACGTGACGCAGGACCTGGTGGTCATCGAGGAAGACTGCGGCACGCAGAACGGCATCGCGATGCGCGCGCTGATCGAAGGCGGCGAGGTCATCGAATCGTTGCGCGACCGCATCCTGGGCCGCGTCACCGCGGTCGAGGTGACCCACCCCGAGACCCAGGCGATGCTGCTGCCGGGCGGCGAGATGCTCGACGAGGACGCGCTGGACACGCTCGAAGCCGCCGGCATCGACGAGGTCAAGGTGCGCACGCCGCTGACCTGCGACACGCGCTTCGGCCTGTGCGCCAAGTGCTACGGCCGCGACCTGGGCCGTGGCGGTCTGGTCAACACCGGCGAGGCGGTGGGCGTGATCGCCGCGCAGTCGATCGGCGAACCGGGTACGCAGCTGACGATGCGCACCTTCCACATCGGTGGTGCGGCGTCGCGTGCGGCGGTGGCCAACAGCGTCGAAGCCAAGAGCGACGGCATCGTCGGCTTCAACGTGACGATGCGCTACGTCACCAACGGCAAGGGCGAACTGGTGGTCATCAGCCGCTCCGGCGAAATCATCATCGCCGACCCGCACGGCCGCGAGCGCGAGCGCCACAAGGTGCCGTACGGTGCGCTGCTCAACGTCAAGCCCGACCAGCAGCTGAAGGCCGGCACCGTGCTGGCCACCTGGGACCCGCTGACGCGCCCGATCATCACCGAGTTCGCCGGCAAGGCGAAGTTCGAGAACGTCGAGGAAGGCGTCACGGTGGCGCGCCAGCTCGACGAGGTGACGGGCCTGTCGACACTGGTGGTCATCGACCCGAAGCGCCGCGGCGCGACCAAGGTGGTGCGCCCGCAGGTCAAGCTGCTCGACGTGGCCGGCAACGAGGTGAAGATCCCCGGCACCGACCACTCGGTGACGATCAGCTTCCCGGTCGGCTCGCTGGTGCAGATCCGCGACGGGCAGGACCTGATGCCCGGCGAGGTGCTGGCGCGCATCCCGGTCGAAGGCCAGAAGACGCGCGACATCACCGGCGGTCTGCCGCGCGTGGCCGAGCTGTTCGAGGCGCGCAGCCCGAAGGACAAGGGCACGCTGGCCGAGCAGACCGGCACCGTGTCCTTCGGCAAGGAGACCAAGGGCAAGGTGCGGCTGCAGATCACCGACCCGGACGGCAAGGTCTACGAAGAACTGGTGCCGAAGGAGAAGAACATCCTGGTGCACGAAGGCCAGGTGGTCAACAAGGGCGAGTCGATCGTCGACGGCCCGGCCGAGCCGCAGGACATCCTGCGCCTGCTGGGGGTCGAGGAGCTGGCGCGCTACATCGTCGACGAGGTGCAGGACGTCTACCGTCTGCAGGGCGTGAAGATCAACGACAAGCACATCGAGGTGATCGTGCGCCAGATGCTGCGCCGCG
>DAORHX010000711.1:0-2020 GCA_035438245.1 Rubrivivax sp. | reverse complement strand
TTCCGCGAGCGCGAGGACCTGTTCGACATGTACGAGGCGGTGTCCGGCGCGCGCATGCACGCCGCGTACTTCCGCCCGGGCGGCGTGTACCGCGACCTGCCGGACACGATGCCGCAGTACAAGGTGTCGCGCATCAAGAACCAGAAGGCGATCGACCGCATGAACGAAGACCGGCAGGGCAGCCTGCTGGACTTCATCGAGGCCTTCACGCAGCGCTTCCCCGGCTACGTCGACGAGTACGAAACGCTGCTCACCGACAACCGCATCTGGAAGCAGCGCACGGTGGGCATCGGCGTCGTCACCCCCGAGCGCGCGCTGAACCTCGGCTTCACCGGCCCGATGCTGCGCGGCTCGGGCATCGAGTGGGATCTGCGCAAGAAGCAGCCCTACGATGTCTACGAGCGCATGGATTTCGACATCCCGGTCGGCACCAACGGTGACACCTACGACCGCTATCTGGTGCGCGTCGAGGAACTGCGCCAGAGCAACCGCATCATCAAGCAGTGTGTCGACTGGCTGCGCGCCAACCCGGGCCCGGTGATCGTCGACAACCACAAGGTGGCGCCGCCGCCGCGCGTGGACATGAAGGCGAACATGGAGGAGCTGATCCACCACTTCAAGCTCTTCAGCGAAGGCTTCCACGTGCCCGAGGGCGAGGCCTACGCCGCGGTGGAGCATCCGAAGGGCGAGTTCGGCATCTACCTGGTCAGCGACGGCGCCAACAAGCCCTACCGGCTGAAGATCCGCCCGCCGGGCTTCCCGCACCTGGCGGCGATGGACGAGATGGCGCGCGGCCACATGATCGCGGATGCCGTGGCGATCATCGGCACGATGGACATCGTGTTCGGAGAGATAGACCGATGAAGTTCAGCGACGACACGCTGGCGCTGTTTGCGCGCGAGACCGCCAAGTATCCGGCCGAACAGAAGCAGTCCGCGGTGATGGCCTGCCTGGCGATCGTGCAGCACGAGCAGGGCCATGTCTCGGCCGAGGCCGAGAACGCGGTCGCGGCCTATCTGGGCATGCCGCCGATCGCCGTGCACGAGGTCACGACCTTCTACAACATGTACAACCAGCAGCCGGTGGGCCAGTTCAAGCTCAACGTCTGCACGAACCTGCCGTGCCAGCTGCGCGAAGGCCAGACGGCGCTCGATCACGTCTGCGGCCGCCTCGGCGTCGAGCCCTACGGCACGACTGCGGACGGCGTGTTCACGGTGCAACCCAGCGAATGCCTGGGCGCCTGCGCCGATGCGCCGGTGATGCTGGTCAACGACCGGCAGATGCTCAGCTTCATGGGCCCCGAGCGACTGGACGAACTGGTCGACACCTTGCGCGCGCACGCCGCCGAAGAAAGCCGCTGACCGATGTTGGACCTGTCGAAGTACCAGGCCACCGGCCGCGAGACCTGCTTCCACGGCCGCCACATCGGCGCGCAGATCTACGACGGCCTCGACGGCAGCAACTGGCGGCTGCGCGACTACGAGGCGCGCGGCGGCTACCAGGCGCTGCGCAAGATCCTCGGTCAGGACGGCGGGCCCGGCATGACACCCGACCAGGTGGTGGCCGAGGTCAAGGCCTCGGGGCTGCGCGGGCGCGGTGGCGCCGGCTTCCCCACCGGCCTGAAGTGGAGCTTCATGCCGAAGAACTTCAACGGCCCGAAGTACCTGGTCTGCAACTCCGACGAAGGCGAGCCCGGCACCTGCAAGGACCGCGACATCCTTCGCTACAACCCGCACATCGTCATCGAAGGCATGGCCATCGCCGCCTACGCGATGGGCGTGGCCACCGCCTACAACTACATCCACGGCGAGATCTTCGAGGTCTACCAGCGCTTCGAAGAGGCGTTGGACGAAGCCCGCGCTGCCGGCTGGCTGGGCGAGAACATCCTCGGCAGCGGCTTCAGCTTCCAGCTGCATGCGCACCACGGCTTCGGCGCCTACATCTGCGGCGAGGAGACCGCGCTGCTCGAGTCGCTGGAAGGCAAGAAGGGCCAGCCGCGCTTCAAGCCGCCGTTCCCGGC
>DAORHX010000710.1:0-2022 GCA_035438245.1 Rubrivivax sp. | reverse complement strand
CGATCGCAGGCGGTTGCCGCGCCGCCGCCGTCTGCCGCCGATCTGATCCGCGACCCCTACGTGCTCGAATTCACCGGCCTGGCCGAGCGTGCGATGTGGTCCGAGAGCGACCTGGAGACGGCGCTGCTCGACCACCTGCAACGCTTCCTGCTCGAACTGGGCACGGGCTTTTGCTTCGAGGCGCGGCAGTTCCGCATGACGGTGGCCAACAAGCATGACCGCGTCGACCTGGTCTTCTATCACCGCGGCTTGCGCTGCCATGTGCTGGTGGACCTGAAGATCCGCGCCTTCCGCCATGCCGATGCCGGGCAGATGAACTTCTACCTGAACTGGTTCAAGGCCCACATGCAGGGCGAGGGCGACAACCCGCCGGTGGGCATCGTGCTGGCCAGCGCGAAAGACCGCACCGAGGTCGAGTTCGCCACCGCGGGCATGGACAACCAGCTCTTCGTTTCGCGCTACGTGGTCGCGCTGCCGACGGCCGAGCAGCTGCGCGCGCTGATCGACGCCGACCGCGCGCTGTTTGCGCAGGCGCAGGCACAACCCAACAAGAAGGACTGAATGGACGCCTCGCAGATCGGCAAACGGGCCTGGAGCTACGCCGGCGTGTTGCAGGACGCGGGCTTGAGCTGCTTCGAGTACGTCGAGCAACTGACGCTGCTGCTGTTCCTGAAGATGGCCGACCAGCTGACGCGGCCGCCCTACGACAAGCCGCCGGTCGTGCCGGCCGAGTTGGGCTGGCGCGTGCTGCTGCCACTGGACGGCGCGGCGCTCGAAGACAAGTACCGCGCCATCCTGGAAGCGTTGAGCAAGAAGCAGGGCATGCTCGGCGTGATCTTCAAGGGCGCGCGCTGCGAGATCCACAACCCGGCGCTGCTCAAGCAGCTGATCGTCAACCTGCTCGACAAGGTCGACTGGCTGGCGCTGCCGGTGGACGTGAAGGGCACGATCTACGAAGAGCTGCTGGCGCGCTCGGCGCAGGAGTCATCGCGGGGCGCGGGCCAGTACTTCACGCCGCGCCCGGTGATCGAGGCGATGTGCGAGGTGACGCAGCCGACGCCGGCCGACCGCATCTGCGACCCGGCGGCCGGCACCGGCGGCTTCCTGTTCAACGCCTACCACCATGTGCTCGAGCGCTTCGGCAGCACCCTCGACGCCGACGAGAAGCGAGCCTTGCAGCGCGATCTGGTCGAGGGCATGGAGCTGTCGCCGAAGGTCGGGCGCATGTGCGCGATGAACCTGTACCTGCACAACATCGGCGGCGATCGCGTGGTGGTGCACACCGGCCACGACAGCCTGGCCGCGCCGTGGGCCCGCGAGTATTCGCTGATCCTGGCCAACCCGCCGTTCGGCAAGAAGAGCAGCCTGCTGTTTGTCAACGAGCAGGGCGACACCGAGAAGGAAGACCAGGTGGTGCTGCGCGAGGACTTCTGGACCTCGACCAGCAACAAGCAGCTCAACTTCGTGCAGCACATCTTCAGCCTGATGAAGATCGATGGCCGCGCCGCGGTGGTGGTGCCCGACAACGTGCTGTTCGAAGGCGGTGCGGGCGAGAAGGTGCGGCGCAACCTGCTGCAGAAATGCCGCGTGCACACGCTGCTGCGGCTGCCCACGGGAATCTGGTATTCGCCGGGGGTGAAGGCGAACGTGCTGTTCTTCGACAAGAAGGAAGGTGCGCGCGAGGCCTGGACCGACCAGCTGTGGGTCTACGACCTGCGCACCAACCTGCACTTCACGCTGAAGCAAAAACCGATCCGCCGCGCCGACTTCGACGACTTCATCGCCTGCTGCAAGCCGGGGCGGCTGCATGAACGCCAGCCGACCTGGGGCGAACACAACCCCGAAGGGCGTTGGCGCTCGTTCGACTATGCCGAGCTGCTGAAGCGCGACAAGCTGAGCCTGGACCTGTTCTGGATCAAGGACCGCAGCCTGACCGATACCGACGCGCTGCCCGAACCCGAAGTGCTGGCGCTGGAGATTGCCGACGAGCTGGAAGCGGCGCTGTCGCAGTTCAACCGCATT
>DAORHX010000709.1:0-2026 GCA_035438245.1 Rubrivivax sp. | reverse complement strand
GACGCAGCAGGCGCGGCTGCTGCAGCCGCTGCGCCGCGCGACGCGCGGCGCCGCACCGCTGCCGGTGAGCTGGGACATGGCGCTGGACGAAGCCGCCGAGCGCTTCGGCACGATCATCCAGCACCACGGCCCCGACGCGGTCGGCTTCTACCTGTCCGGCCAGATGCTGACCGAGGACTACTACGTCTTCAACAAGCTCGGCAAGGGCCTGATCGGCACCAACAACGTCGACAGCAACTCGCGGCTGTGCATGAGCAGCGCGGTCGCCGGCTACAAGGCCACGCTCGGCGCCGACGCGCCGCCCGCCTGCTACGAGGACCTGGGCCTGGCGAACACCGTGCTCGTCGCCGGCGCGAACCCGGCCTGGGCGCACCCGATCCTGCACGCGCGGCTCGAGGACGCCCGGCGCGCGCGGCCCGGCATGAAGCTCATCGTCGTCGACCCGCGGCGCACCGAGACCGCCGCGCTGGCCGACCTGCACCTGCAGCTGCTGCCGGGCAGCGACGTCACGCTGTTCCACGGCCTGCTGCACCTGATGCTGTGGGAAGGCCTGACCGACACGAAGTTCATCGCCGCGCACACGCGCGGCTTCGAGGCGCTGCGCGATCGTGTGCGCGAATTCACGCCGCGGCACGTGGCCGAGGCCTGCGGGCTGGACGAGGCCGACATCGTGCAGGCCGCGCGCTGGTTCGGCCAGAACACGCCGACGCTGTCGCTGTATTGCCAGGGCCTGAACCAGAGCCGCAGCGGCACCGACAAGAACAGCGCGCTGATCAACCTGCACCTGGCCACCGGGCAGATCGGCCTGCCCGGGGCGGGCCCGTTCTCGCTGACCGGCCAGCCCAACGCCATGGGCGGCCGCGAGGTCGGTGCGCTGGCCAACCTGCTGAGCGCGCACCGCGAGCTCGGCAATGCGCAGCACCGCGCCGAAGTGGCGGCGCTGTGGGGCATCGACGACGTGCCGGCCGCGCCGGGCAAGAGCGCGGTCGAGATGTTCGAGGCCGCCGCCGACGGGCAGCTGCGCGCGCTGTGGATCGTCTGCACCAACCCGGCGCAGTCGATGCCCGACCAGGCCAGCGTGCGGCGCGCGCTCGAACGCTGCGAGTTCGTCGTGCTGCAGGAGGCCTTCGCCAACACCGCGACCGCGGCCTTTGCCGACCTGCAGCTGCCGGCCAGCAGCTGGGGCGAGAAGGACGGCACGGTGACGAACAGCGAACGCCGCATCAGCCGCGTGCGCCGCGCGGTGGCGCCGCCGGGCCAGGCACGCGACGACTGGGCCATCGGCGTGGACTTCGCGCGCCGGCTCGAACGCCGCCTCGACAGGCGCCGGCGCGACGGCGGCAGCCTGTTCCCTTATGCCGACGCCGAGGCGGTGTGGAACGAACACCGCGACAGTACGCACGGGCGCGACCTCGACATCGGCGGCTTGAGCTATGCCGCGCTGCAGACGCCGCAGCAATGGCCCTTCCCTGCCGGCGCCACCGCCGGCCGGCAGCGCCTGTACGCGGACCATGCCTTCGCCACCGCCGACGGCCGCGCCGCGTTCGCCGACGTCGGCGGGCGGCCGCTGGCCGAAGTGCGCGACGCACGTTTCCCGCTGTCGCTGACGACCGGGCGCCATCGCGACCAGTGGCACGGCATGAGCCGCACCGGCACGCTCGGCAGGCTGTTCGGCCAGCTGCCGGAACCGGCGATCGAGCTGCATCCGCAGGAGCTGGCGCGCCGCGGCGGGAAGCAGGAACTGCGCGGCCGTCGGAACGATCCCGACCCGCACATGCCCTGCCAGGCCCGAGCCGATGGCGGCGATCTCGCGCTTCGCATCGTCCATGTCGAAGCGCACACGCTTCGCCCACTTGAGCAGGACCTTGCCGGCCGCGGTCAGGCGGATGCCGCGCCCTGCGCGCTCGAACAGCGGCGCACCGCAGGCCTCTTCCAGACGACGGATGCTGCTGGTCAGCGCGGGCTGGGTGCGGTGCAGGCTCTGCGCCGCGCGCCCGACGTGCTGGAGTTCGGCGATCGTCTCGAA
>DAORHX010000708.1:0-2039 GCA_035438245.1 Rubrivivax sp. | reverse complement strand
GGCCCGCGCCGCGACTGGGCGGCCAGCGTGGAGGCGCTCGCGGCACAGCGTCGCGTGCCTGCGCAGGCCGCTGCGCAGGTGCGCGCGATCCAGCATTTCGGGCGGCTGATCGGCAACAACGACATGCACCTCGGCAACCTCAGCCTGCGGGTTGCGCGCGACGACGTGGCGCGCGGGCGGTTCACGCTGGCGCCGCTGTACGACATGCTGCCGATGCGCTGGCGGCCCGATGCCACCACCGGCGACATGGGGCTGCTGCCATTCACGCCCGATGCCGTGGACCTGCAAAGTGCCGCGCGACCGCTGGCGGCCGAGTTCTGGCAGCGCGCGGCGGCCGCAAGCCGCGCCAGCGCCGAGTGGCGCGCCCTCGCACGGGCGATGCACGCGCGCTTGCGCTGACACGTCGCGCGTTCAGGTGTCCGGCGGCGGCGGCTCGCCCCAGCCGCCGCCGCCCGGGGTCTCGATGACGAACACATCACCGGCGCGCATCGGCACCGAGCCGATGTGCGCCAGCGCCTGCACGCTGCCGTCGGCACATTCGACGCGGTTGATGCCCACCGCCCCGGCACTGCCGCCGGCCAGGCCGAAGGCGCCGTGCGTGCGGCCGTTGCTCAGGATCGAGGCTTGCATCGCTTCGAGGAAGCGCACGCGGCGCACGCCGCCGTCGCCGCCGCGCCAGCGGCCGGCGCCGCCCGATGCGGTGCGGATCGCATAGCTGTCCAGCCGCACCGGGAAGCGCCATTCCAGCACCTCGGGGTCGGTCAGCCGCGAGTTGGTCATGTGCGTCTGCACGACCGCCGTGCCGTCGAAGCCACCGACGACGCGGCCGGCGTCGTCCGTGACGACACCGGCGCCGCTGCCGCCGGAGATCGTCTCGTAGTACTGGTGGCGCTCGTTGCCGAAGGTGAAGTTGTTCATCGTGCACTGGCCGGCGGCCATCACGCCGAGCGCGCCGTACAGCGCGTTGGTCACGCACTGCGAGGTCTCGACGTTGCCGGCCACCACCGCCGCCGGTGGCCGCGGGTTGAGCATGCAGCCCTCGGGCACGATCACGTGCAGCGGCTTCAGGCAGCCGGCATTCAGCGGGATGTCGTCGTCGACCAGCGTGCGGAACACGTACAGCACCGCGGCCATCGTCACCGCCTTGGGTGCGTTGAAGTTGTTCGCCAGCTGCGCGCTGCTGCCGCTGAAGTCGATGGTGGCGGCGCGCGCCGCCGCATCGACCGTGACGCGCACGCGGACCACTGCGCCGTTGTCCAGCGGCAGCTCGAACGCGCCGTCCGCAGCCGGGTTCGCCTGCCCGGGGGGCGGCGCGCCGTCGGGCGGGCCTGCGGGCCTCGAGGCCAAAGCGGTGATGACGCGCCGCACCGACTCCTCGGCGTTGTCCTGCACGTGCTGCATGTAGGCGGCCACGGTCGCGCGGCCGAACTGCCCGACCATCGCATGCAGCTCCTGCACGCCCTTCTCGTTGGCGGCGATCTGCGCGCGCAGGTCGGCCAGCGTCTGCAGCGGGTTGCGCGCCGGCCAGCGGTTGGCGCTGGTGCCTTCGACGGCCTCGCCGCGCAGCCGCGCGAGCAACTCGGCTTCGTGCAGCCGACCGTCGCGCACCAGCAGGAAGTTGTCGAACAGGATGCCCTCTTCGTCGATCGTCGTGCTGAACGGCGGCATCGACCCCGGCGTGCTGCCGCCGATGTCGGCGTGGTGGCCGCGGCTGGCGACGTAGAAGCCGGGGCGGGCATCGCCCGCGTCCAGGTACACCGGCGTGACCACCGTGACATCGGGCAGGTGCGTGCCGCCGTGGTACGGGTCGTTCAGCAGATAGACGTCGCCGGCGCGCATGGCGGGGTTGCGCGCGATCACCGTCTTGATCGATTCGCTCATGCTGCCCAGGTGCACCGGCATGTGCGGCGCGTTGGCGATCAGCTCGCCGGTGGCGCTGAACAGCGCGCAACTGAAGTCCAGCCGCTCCTTGATGTTCACCGAATAGGCGGTGTTCTGCAGCCGCAGGCCCATCTGCTCGGCGATGTTCATGAACAGGT
>DAORHX010000707.1:0-2040 GCA_035438245.1 Rubrivivax sp. | reverse complement strand
TCGACGACCAGCGCCTGGCCGTTGACGTAGCTGGACTGCGCCGAGGCCAGGAACAGCGCCGCCTGCGCCAGCTCCTCGGGCTGCGCGGCGCGGCGCAGCGGGTTCAGGCGACCCAGCTTGTGGGTCACGCCCTTGTCCTTGGCGTAGTCGAAGGTCGGCCGGGTCATGCCGGTTTCGGTCAGTCCCGGACAGAGGGCGTTGACGCGCACGTTGGTGTCGCACAGCTGCTGCGCCGACACCTGCACCAGGTTGATGACCCCGGCCTTCGACGCCGAATAGGCCGGCCCGCCGGCCCCCGAACGGAGGCCCGCCACCGACGCGGTGCAGATGATCGAGCCGCCCCGGCCCGCATCGGCCATCGCCTTGCCTGCATGCTTGACCATCAGCCACGGGCCGATCAGGTTGACGCGCAGCACCTCGGCGAAGTGCTCGGGCGTGAGCTCGAAGATGCCGGCCATGCCGCCAGACACCCCGGCGTTGGCAAAGGCCACGTCGAGCCGGCCATGCGCCGACAGCGCGCCGGCCACCAGCCTGGCGACGTCGGCCTCGACGCCGGCATCGACCTGCAGCGCGCTGGCGCTGCCGCCGGCTTGCTGCACCTGGCGCGCGGTGTCGTGCACGGCCTCGGTCTTGTCGCCCAGCACCAGCGCCGCGCCTTCGCGCGCGAACAGCAGCGCCGCCGCGCGGCCGATGCCCGAGCCTGCGCCGGTGATGATTGCCACTTTGCCTTCGAGTGCCTTGCCCACGTGTTGCTCCTTGCTGATGCGCCAGAGCGCAAGCGTACACGCGCTGGCTATGATCGACGCGCCATGCCACTGCACACCGACATCGAGCAGGCCCGCGACTGGGTCGACGCCGCGCGGCGGGTGGTCGTGCTCAGCGGCGCCGGCATCTCCACCGACTCGGGCATTCCCGACTTCCGCGGCCCGCAGGGCGTGTGGACACGCAACCCGGCGGCCGAGAAGCTGTCGACGATCCAGCACTACCTGGCCGAGCCCGAGGTGCGCCGCGCCGCATGGCAGGCACGGCTGTCGCACAGCGCGTGGAGCGCGCAGCCGAACCGCGGTCACCGCGCGCTGGTGGCGCTGGAGCAGCGCGGCAAGCTGCATGCGCTGATCACGCAGAACATCGACGAGCTGCACCAGCTGGCCGGCAACTCGGCCGACCGCGTGATCGAGGTGCACGGCACGATGCGCCGCTGCATGTGCTGGAACTGCGGCTGGCGCGGCCCGATGCAGCAGGTGCTGCAGCGTGTGCGCGCCGGCGAAGCCGACCCGCCGTGCCGGCGGTGCGGCGGCATCCTGAAGAGCGACACCATCTCCTTCGGCCAGGCGCTGGTGCGCGAGGTCATCGACCGCGCGATGCAGGCCGCCGCCGAGGCCGACCTGATGCTCGCGGTCGGCTCGACGCTGCAGGTCTATCCGGTGGCCGGCGCCGTCGAGGTGGCCGCGCAGGCCGGCGCCCGCGTGCTGATCATGAACGACCAGCCGACGCCGCTGGACGGCCTGGCCGACCTGCTGCTGCGCGGCCCGATCGGCGAGCTGCTGCCGCCGCTGTGCCGCGCCTGACTTGTGGCCACGGCACGGCCCTGCCGACACTGGGGGTGCGACTCGTTCGCGCTATAGTGCCGGCCCTGTAGCGGTGCACCCTGCCGCCTGCGCGGCGCACGATGCCGCAGCCACCCACAACGGCAGCGCGGCCCCCCATCGGTGCGGCCGCGAGCGGAGAGTTCTCATTGGATTACGCCCAGCAGCAGCGCAACCCGGGCAAGCACGTCGTCGGCTTGTCGGTGGTGGTGGCGCTGCACGTGGTGTTGGGCGCACTGCTGGTGCTGGGGCTGTCGCGCAAGGTGATCGAAGTCGTCAAGGCGCCGATCGAGACGAAGATCATCGAGGAGGTCAAGCCGCCGCCACCACCGCCGCCGGACACGCTGCCCCCGCCGCCGAAGCTGGCACCGCCGCCGCCGTCTTTCGTGCCGCCGCCCGAGGTGCAGGTGGCGCCGCCGCCGACGCCCGCACCGACCATCGCCACGACGCCGGT
>DAORHX010000706.1:0-2043 GCA_035438245.1 Rubrivivax sp. | reverse complement strand
CAAGCTGCTGCAGTCGCTGCAGCAGCCGGTGAGCGTGGCCGGGCAGGCGCAGAGCGTGTCGGTGGCGCTGGGCCTGAGCCAGTACCCCGAGCACGGCCGCCAGGCCGACGAGCTGCTGCGCCGTGCGCTCGGTCAGGCCGGGGTGGCCGTCGCCGCCGGCCGTGCCGGTCGGCGCGTACCCGCGGCCAACGACGAATAGCCGTCGCCGCGCCTCACTTGTTCAGGTCGCCGAGGCACAGGTACTTGATCTCGACGTAGTCGTCGATGCCGTGGTGCGCACCTTCGCGCCCCAGGCCCGACTGCTTGACGCCGCCGAAAGGTACCTCGGCGGTGGAGATCAGCCCGGTGTTGACGCCGACCATGCCGTACTCCAGCGCCTCGCCGACGCGGAAGATGCGGCCGATGTCGCGGCTGTAGAAGTAGCTCGCCAGGCCGAACTCGGTGTCGTTGGCCAGCGCGATGGCTTCGGCTTCGGTGTCGAAGCGCAGCACCGGCGCCACCGGCCCGAAGGTCTCCTCGCGTGCGCACAGCATGTCGGCACGCACGTCGGCCAGCACGGTCGGTGCGAAGAAGCGCTGGCCGATGCGTGCGCCGCCGGCCACGACCCTGGCGCCCTTGGCCAGCGCGTCGGCCACGTGCGCCTCGACCTTGGCAATGGCGTTCGCGTCGATCAGCGGCCCCTGGTTGACGCCGGCATCGAAGCCGTTGCCGACCTTGATGCCCCGCGTCTTCTCGGCCAGCCGATCGACGAAGGCGTCGTAGATGCCGGCCTGCACGTACAGGCGGTTGGCGCAGACGCAGGTCTGGCCGGCATTGCGGTACTTGGCGACCAGCGCACCGTCGACCGCGCTGTCCAGGTCGGCGTCGTCGAAGACGATGAACGGCGCGTTGCCGCCGAGCTCGAGGCTGAGCTTCTTCAGCGTCGGCGCGCATTGTGTCATCAGGATGCGGCCGACCTCGGTGCTGCCGGTGAAGGACAGGTGGCGCACCACGTCGCTGGCGCACAGCACGTTGCCGATCTCGACCGAACGCTCGGCATCGGCCGGGAGGATGTTCAGCACGCCGGCGGGCATGCCGGCGCGCTGCGCCAGCTCGGCCACGGCCAGCGCCGACAGCGGCGTCGCTTCAGCCGGCTTGATGACCACCGGGCAGCCGGCGGCCAGTGCCGGTGCGACCTTGCGCGTGATCATCGCGATGGGGAAGTTCCACGGCGTGATCGCCGCGCACACGCCGATCGGCTGCTTGATGACCAGATAGCGCTTGCCCGGATCGGTGGTCGGAATGGTCTCGCCGTAGATGCGGCGCGCTTCCTCGGCAAACCATTCGAGGAAGCTGGCGCCGTAGATCACCTCGCCGCGCGCCTCGGCCAGCGGCTTGCCCTGCTCGGCGGTCATGATGCGCGCCAGGTCGTCGGCGTGCTGGTGCAGCAGCGCGAACCATTTCATCAGGATCGTGCTGCGCTCCTTCGCGGTCTTCGCGCGCCAGGCCGGCCAGGCCTTGTTCGCGGCGGCGATGGCGGCTTGCGCGTGCTCCGCGCCGAGGTTGGCGACGGCCGCCAGCCGTTGCCCGCTGGCAGGGTCGTGCACGTCGAAGCGTGCATCGCCCGGCACCCAGTCGCCGCCGATCAGCGCGTCGGTCTTCAGCAGGCTGGCATCGTGCAGCGCCGCCAGCGGGGAAGTCTTCGTGTCCATCGTGCCCTCAGTCGAAAGCGGCGATGCCGGTGATGGCGCGGCCGAGGATCAGCGCATGGATGTCGTGCGTGCCCTCGTAGGTGTTGACGACTTCCAGGTTGACCAGGTGGCGGGCCACGCCGAATTCGTCGGAGATGCCGTTGCCGCCCATCATGTCGCGCGCCAGGCGTGCGATGTCCAGCGACTTGCCGCAGGAGTTGCGCTTGACGATGCTGGTGATCTCGACCGCGGCCGAACCTTCGTCCTTCATGCGGCCCAGGCGCAGGCAGCCCTGCAGACCGAGCGTGATCTCGGTCAGCATGTCGGCCAGCTTCTTCTGGATCAGCTGGTTGGCCGCCAGCGGCCGGCCGAA
>DAORHX010000705.1:0-2047 GCA_035438245.1 Rubrivivax sp. | reverse complement strand
CGATCGCTGCCGCCGTCGCGCTGGCCGCGCCGACGGCCGAGCAGCTGGCGCGGCTCGGCACCGAGCTGACGCCGGTCGGCGCCGAGCGCGCCGGCAATGCCGACGGCAGCATCCCGGCGTGGACGGGAGGGCTGCCGGCCAAGCCGATCGACGAAGCCACCGGCTACGTCGACCCCTTCGCCGACGACAAGATCCTGTTCACCATCAGCGCGGCCAATGCCGATCAGTACCGCGACAAGCTGTCGCCCGGCCAGCTGGCGCTGCTGGCGCTGTACCCCGAGACCTTCCGCATCAACGTCTACCCGACGCGGCGCAGCGCCGCCTGGCCGCAGGCCGTGCTCGACGAGGTGAAGAAACAAGCGCCGCTGGCACGCAGCGAGGGCGACCGCCTGCTCGACGTGGGAAAAAGCGCGGTGCCGTTCCCGATCCCCGACGAAGCACGCCAGCTGATGTGGAACCACGTGCTGCGCTGGCGCGGCGGTTCGGTCAACCGCACCTTCACCTGGTTCCCGGTGGCGGCCAACGGGCGCTTCTTCACCGTGCGCGCCAATGACTATTTCGCCTTCGACCAGCAGGGCTACATGAACGAGCCGCGGCCGAATCGCTTGTTCAACCTGCGCGGCACCTACCTCGCGCCGGCGGCGATCGAAGGGCAGATGACGCTGGTGTGGGAGCCGATCGACCCGGTGGCGCACAACCGCGACACCTGGACCTTCGACACGCGCTGGCAGCGTGTGCGCCGGCTGCCGAGCCTGTCGCACGACGACGTCGACCCGCGCACGCAGGGCATGCGCGTGTCCGACCAGTACGACGGCTGGAACGGCGCGCCCGACCGCTACGACTGGAAGATCGTCGGCAAGCGCGAGATGTTCATCCAGTACAACGCCTACAAGCTGTCGGACAAGACGCTGCGCTACCGCGACATCATCGAGCCCGGGCATCCGAAACCCGAGCTGCTGCGCTACGAGCTGCACCGCGTGTGGGTGGTCGAAGCGACGTTGCGGCCCGGCGCGCGGCACCGCTACCCGAAGCGCACTTTCTACCTCGACGAAGACACCTGGCAGGTGGTGGGCGAGGACGCCTACAACGCCGCCGGGCAGCTGTGGCGCGTCGGCGACCACGCGACGATGCAGTTCTACGACGTGATGGTGCCGTGGTACCGCGCCACCATCCACTACGACCTGCTGGCGCGCTCGTACCTGATCAGCTTCCTCGACAACGAGGAACGCCAGCCCTGGCGCTTCGGCTGGATCGGCGACATGGTCGACTTCCTGCCGAGCAACCTGCGCCGGCTGGGCACGCGCTGACGAGGTGCGCCGATGCAACGACACGCCCTGTCAGCCGTCGTCGCGCCGCTGGCCGCCCTGCTGGCGCCGCCGGCCTTCGGCCTGGGCTTCGTCATCAACGACGATGTGCGCGCCGCCTGGAACAACGTCATCGCCGTCGGTGCCGGCGTGCGCATGCGCAACCCCGATCCGGCGCTGATCGGCTTCAACAACGCCAACCAGTACCCCGGCGCCAAGTCGCCGGTGGCGGTGGCCGACGACGGCAACCTCAACTACCGCAAGGGCGACGTGGTCAGCGCGCCGGTGTCGTGGCTGACCGACTTCGAGCTGCGCTATCGCAACCAGTACGGCGTGTTCGTGCGCGCGCGCGCCTGGTACGACTACGAGCTGAACAAGGGCGGCGTGCCGCACGGGCACATGAACAATGCCTTCGTGCCCGGCGCGCGCTTGAACGACGCCAACATGTACAGCGCCGAGCAGTTCGATGGCATCCAGCTGCTCGATGCCTATGTCTACGGCAACTGGGACATCGGCGACAACCGCTTCAGCGCGCGGCTGGGGCGGCAGGTGGTGAACTGGGGCGAGGGCCTGCTGTACACCGGCATCAACGCCTTCAACCCGATGAACCTGGCCGCGCTCGGCCGCGCCGGCAGCCGGCCCGAAGAGGCGCTGATCCCGGTGGGTCGGCTGTGGGGCTCGTTCATCACCCGCGAGGGCCTGAACATCGAGGCCTTCTACACCTACGACTGGGAGCGCAGCAC
>DAORHX010000704.1:0-2050 GCA_035438245.1 Rubrivivax sp. | reverse complement strand
GCCACCGACGGCTGGAGCAAGCTCACCGGCCACGAGGTCATCGACCTGGCGAAGAAGTTCGAGGACTACGGCGTCGAGGCGGTGATCTACACCGACATCGGCCGCGACGGCATGCTCAGCGGCGTGAACGTCGATGCCACCGTCAAGCTGGCGCAGGCCTTGAGCATCCCGGTGATCGCCTCGGGCGGGCTGGCCGACATCGCCGACATCGAGAGGCTGTGCGCGGTGGAAGCCGAAGGGGTCGAGGCGGTGATCTGCGGCCGCAGCATCTACAGCGGCTCGCTCGACTTCGCCGCCGCGCAGGCGCGCGCCGATGCGCTGAACGGCGGCAACTGAAGCCGTGCTCGCGAAGAGAATCATCCCCTGCCTGGACGTCACCGGCGGGCGCGTCGTCAAGGGCGTCAACTTCGTCGAGCTGCGCGATGCCGGCGACCCGGTGGAGATCGCTGCGCGCTACAACGAGCAGGGCGCCGACGAGCTGACCTTCCTCGACATCACCGCCACCAGCGACGAGCGCGACCTGATCCTGCACATCATCGAGGCGGTGGCATCGCAGGTGTTCATCCCGCTCACCGTCGGCGGCGGCGTGCGCACGGTGGCCGACGTGCGCCGGCTGCTCAACGCCGGCGCCGACAAGGTCAGCTTCAACTCGGCGGCGGTGGCCAACCCGCAGGTGATCCGCGACGCCAGCGACAGGTACGGCGCGCAGTGCATCGTCGTCGCCATCGACGCCAAGCGCCGCGCCGATGCCGCCGGCTGGGAGGTCTACACGCACGGCGGGCGCAAGAACACCGGCCTCGACGCGGTGGCCTGGGCGACGCAGATGGCGCAGATGGGTGCCGGCGAGATCCTGCTGACCAGCATGGACCGCGACGGCACGAAGATCGGCTTCGACCTGGAACTGACGCGCGCCGTCAGCGACGCGGTGCCGGTGCCGGTGATCGCTTCCGGCGGCGTCGGTGCGCTGCAGCACCTGTCGGAGGGCATCCGCCTGGGCGGCGCCGACGCGGTGCTGGCCGCCAGCATCTTCCACTACGGAGAGTTCACCGTCGCGCAGGCCAAGGCGCTGCTGGCGCACGACGGCATTCCGGTGCGCCTGTGACGCGCGCGCACGAGCTGCGCATCGTCGGCGGGCGCTTCAAGCGCAGCAAGCTGCCGGTGGCCGACAAGCCCGGGCTGCGCCCGACACCCGACCGCGTGCGCGAGACGCTGTTCAACTGGCTGGGGCAGGACCTGAGCGGCTGGCGCTGCCTGGACGCCTTTGCCGGCAGCGGCGTGCTCGGCTTCGAGGCCGCGTCGCGCGGTGCCGCCGACGTGCTGCTGCTCGAGCAGGACGCGCAGCTGGTGCGCAGCCTGCAGGCCAGCCGCCAGCGGCTGCAGGCGGAAAACCTGCGCGTCGAACGCGCCGACGCCGTCGCGTGGATGGCGGGCGCGCCGGCGGCGAGCTTCGACCTGGTCCTGCTCGACCCGCCTTTCGATGGCGACCTGGCGCTGCGCGCACTGCCGCTGGCGGCGCGGCTGGCGTCGGCCGACGGACGGATCTATCTGGAATCGCCGCAGCCGCTGGCGCTGCCGCCCGACGGCTGGGCCGTGCACCGCCAGGGCCGCGCCGGCGCGGTGCACTTCCAGCTGCTGTGCCGCGCCGGCTACACTGCCGGCGCCAGCGTGCCCAGGAGACCCGCGTGACCACCGTGACACCGCTGACCGCCGTCTATCCCGGTACCTTCGATCCGATGACGCTCGGGCACGAGGATCTGATGCGCCGCGCCGCGCACCTGTTCGACCGCCTGATCCTGGCGGTCGCGGTCGGGCATCACAAGCGCACGATGTTCACCATCGCCGAGCGGCTGGAGATGGCCGCCGAGATCGCCTCGCCGTACCCGAACGTCGAGGTCGTTCCGTTCCGCGGCCTGCTGCGCGACTTCGTCGTCGGTGTCGGCGGCGATGTCGTCGTGCGCGGCCTGCGCGCGATGAGCGACTTCGACTACGAATTCCAGATGGCCGGCATGAACCGCCAGCTGATGCCCGAGGTGGAAACGCTGTTCCTGAC
>DAORHX010000703.1:0-2055 GCA_035438245.1 Rubrivivax sp. | reverse complement strand
AACAAGCCCGGCGTGACCGCGCTGCGCGAGATCGCCGCCGGCGAGATCGGCGTGGAGATGCTGCGCAAGGTGCCGGTCTAGAACGCGCCGGGCCTTTCCTTGTCTGTCGACGGGCGCCCTCGGGCGCCCGTTGCTTTTGCGCCCCTGCTAAATTCCGGCCATGGGCATCCGCTCGCTGGCCGCCGAACTGCTGCCGTCTGCACTGCAGGGGCGGTACCGCGCCGTGTCGGCACCGGGCGCGAAGAGCCCGCAGGTCGCCTCGTTCGCGGCGCTGACCGAGAAGCTGACCTATCTGTCGAAGGCCGACCACAAGAAGGTGCTCGAAGCCTTCAAGTTCGCCGACGAGGCCCACCTCGGCCAGTTCCGCGCCACCGGCGAGCCGTACATCACGCACCCGATCGCGGTCGCCGGGCTGTGCGCCGACTGGAAGCTGGACGTGCAGGCGATCCAGGCCGCGCTGATGCACGACACCATCGAGGACCAGGGTGTCACCAAGGCCGAGCTGATCGAGCGCTTCGGCGCGCCCACCGCCGAGCTGGTGGACGGGCTGACCAAGCTGGACAAGCTGCAGTTCAACACGCGCGAGGAAACGCAGGCCGAGTCGTTCCGCAAGATGCTGCTGGCGATGGCGCGCGACGTGCGCGTCATCCTGATCAAGCTGTCCGACCGGCTGCACAACATGCGCACGATGGTGGCGATGCCGGCCGACAAGCGCCAGCGCATCGCCCGCGAGACGCTGGACATCTACGCGCCGATCGCGCACCGGCTGGGCCTGAACCAGGTCTATCGCGAGCTGCAGGAGCTGTCGTTCGAATACCTGCACCCGTGGCGCCATGGCGCGCTGGCCAAGGCGGTGCAGCGTGCGCGCGGCCACCGCCGCGACATCGTCGAGCGCGTGCGCCGCGACGTCGAGAAGGCCTTCGCCGCGGCGAAGATGAAGGTGCAGGTCAGCGGCCGCGAGAAGACCGTCTACTCGATCTACCGCAAGATGCGCGAGAAGCACGACGGCTTCGCGCAGGTCAACGACGTGTTCGGTTTTCGCATCGTCGTCGCCACGCAACCCGAGTGCTACCTGTCGCTGGGCGTGCTGCACCAGCTGTACAAGCCGGTGCCGGGGCGCTTCAAGGACTTCATCGCCATCCCCAAGGCCAACGGCTACCAGTCGCTGCACACCACGCTGGTCAGCCCGCTGGGCACGGCGGTGGAGTTCCAGATCCGCACCGAGGCGATGCACGCGGTGGCCGAGACCGGCGTCGCCGCGCACTGGCTCTACAAGCTCGACAGCAAGGACGGCAACATCGCCGCCGACCCGCAGCGGCTCGGCGCGATGTGGCTGCAGTCGCTGATCGACATCCAGGACGAGACGCGCGATTCGGCCGAGTTCCTGGAGCACGTGAAGATCGACCTGTTCCCCGACGCGGTCTACGTGTTCACGCCGCGCAGCAAGATCCTGGCGCTGCCGCGCGGCGCCACGCCGGTGGACTTCGCCTATGCCATCCACTCCGATGTCGGCGACCACACGGTGGCCGCCAAGGTCAACGGCGAGGCGGTGGCGCTGCGCACCGAGCTGCACAGCGGCGACGTGGTCGAGATCCTCACCGCCCCCGGCGCACGCCCCAACCCGGCCTGGCTGAACATGGTGCGCACCGGCCGCGCGCGCTCGAAGATCCGCCACTACCTGAAGACGATGGAGCTGGACGAGTCGCGCGCGATGGGCGAGAAGATGCTCGCACAGGCGCTGCGCGCCGAAGGGTTGGTGATGCCGTCCAGCGACCCGGACGACGCGCAGGCGACGGCGTTGTGGCAGCAGCTGACACGCTGGAGCGGCAACCGCGGCCGCGCCGAGCTGATGGCCGACATCGCGCTCGGCCGCAAGATCGCCACCATCGTCGCAAAGAGGCTGGCCGCGCTGATGATCGACCACGGCGCGCGCCCCGATGCGGTGACGCTGTCACTCGGCCGCTTCGCCAGCGACGACGGCGGCAATGCGCAAGGCGTGGTCTTCATCGACGGCTCCGAAGGCACGTCGGTACAGCTGGCCAGCTGCTGCCGGCC
>DAORHX010000702.1:0-2056 GCA_035438245.1 Rubrivivax sp. | reverse complement strand
CGCGCGACGTGCGGCTGAAGATGCTGCAGGTCACGCCCGACCCCGGCGTCATCGAAGTCAACATCCACCCGGCGCACGACTGGGACGAGCTGGTCGACCACACCGAGTTCCTGTACGACGCCGCGCACCGCACGCGCCTGTCGACCGAGAAGTTCATGCAGGACGGGCGCCACACCGGCACCGGCGGTGGCAACCACTTCGTGCTCGGCGGTGCGACGCCGGCCGACAGCCCGTTCCTGCGCCGGCCCGACCTGCTGGCTTCGCTGCTGAGCTACTGGCACAACCACCCCAGCCTGAGCTACCTGTTCTCGGGCCTGTTCATCGGCCCGACCAGCCAGGCGCCGCGCATCGATGAGGCGCGCAACGATCAGGTCTACGAACTCGAAATCGGCCTGAAGGAGATCGAGCGAGAGCTGGCGGCGACTGGCGGCGCCGTGCCGCCGTGGCTGGTCGACCGCACGTTGCGCAACCTGCTGATCGACGTCACCGGCAACACCCACCGCAGCGAGTTCTGCATCGACAAGCTGTATTCGCCCGACGGCCCCACCGGCCGGCTGGGGCTGCTGGAACTGCGTGCCTTCGAGATGCCGCCGCATGAGCGCATGAGCCTGGCGCAGCAGCTGCTGCTGCGCGCGCTGGTCGCCTGGTTCTGGAAGACGCCGTACCGCGGCGGCAGCGTGACCCGGCTGACACGCTGGGGCAGCGGGCTGCACGACCGCTTCCTGCTGCCGAGCTTCGTGCAGATGGACTTCGACGATGTCATCGCCGAACTGAACCAGGCCGGCTTCGCCTTCGACGCGCAGTGGTTCGCGCCGCACTTCGAGTTCCGTTTCCCGCTGATCGGCGAGGTGGCGACGCTGGGCATCGGCCTGACGCTGCGCACCGCGCTCGAACCCTGGCACGTGATGGGCGAGGAGGGCGCCGTCGGTGGCACGGTGCGCTATGTCGATTCGTCGCTGGAGCGGCTGGAGCTGAAGGTCAGCGGCCTGAACGGCAACCGCCACGTCATCACCGCCAATGGCCAGGCGCTGCCGCTGCAGCCGACCGGGCGGGTCGGCGAGTTCGTCTGCGGCGTGCGCTACCGCGCCTGGCAGCCGCCGTCGGCGCTGCACCCGACGATCGGGGTGCATGCGCCGCTGACCTTCGACATCGTCGACAACTGGCTGCAGCGCTCGCTGGGCGGCTGCCGCTACCACGTGTCGCACCCGGGCGGGCGCAACTACGAGGACTTCCCGGTCAACGCCTACACCGCCGAGAGCCGGCGGCTGGCGCGCTTCGCACGCTTCGGCCACACGCCGGGCCAGATGTCGGTGCGGCCGGCGACGGCCAGCCTCGAGTTCCCGTTCACGCTCGACCTGCGCCAGCGTTGAGCTGTCGGACCGTGCAGACCCAGGCCCAATCGCTGCTGCCGTTCGCGACCGACGAGTGGCTCGATCCCACCCATGCGGCGCAGGCCGGGCTGCTGCGCGCCGGCGCGGCGATGGAGCCGGGGCTGTGGGACGAGATGCGGCATGCCGACGGCACGTTGCGCGAGCGCTGGCGCGACTTCGCGCGCTGGCTGCCAGCGCCCCAGGGCGACACGCTGGCCGCGGACCTGGACCGCCGCTGCGTGCAGCTGGCGCGGCAGATCCGCCACGACGGCATCACGCACAACGTCTTCGGCGAGCATGGCGCAGCGCCGCGGCCATGGTCGCTGGAGCTGCTGCCGCTGATCATCGACCCCGGCGACTGGGCGGTCATCGAAGCCGGCGTCATGCAGCGTGCCGCGCTGATGGAGGCGATGCTCGCCGACGCCTACGGGCCGCAGCGGCTGCTGCACGAAGGCCTGTTCCCGCCGGCGCTGCTGCTGCGTCACCCCGGCTACCTGCGTTCGATGCGCGGCGTCGAGCCGGCCAGCGGCCTGCGGCTGCACCTCGTCGCCTTCGACCTGGTGCGCGCGCCCGACGGCGCCTGGCAGGTGCTGGGCTGCCGCAGCCAGAATCCGTCGGGGCTCGGCTACGTGCTGCACAACCGGCTGCTGGTGTCGCGCCAGCTGCCGGACGCGTTTCGCGAGCAG
>DAORHX010000701.1:0-2058 GCA_035438245.1 Rubrivivax sp. | reverse complement strand
GACGGCGACCGCTACATCGAGATCTGGAACAACGTCTTCATGCAGTTCAACCGCAGCGATGACGGCGTGATGCACAAGCTGCCCAAGCCCAGCGTCGACACCGGCATGGGTCTGGAGCGGCTGGCCGCGGTGCTGCAGCACGTGCACAGCAACTACCAGATCGACCTGTTCGTCAACCTGCTGGCCGCGGCGAAGCAGTCCGTCGACGCGGCTGGCGGCGGCGACTGCGATGCCGACGCCCCCAGCCTGAAGGTCATCGCCGACCACATCCGCGCCTGTGCCTTCACCGTCGCCGACGGCGTGATCCCGGGCAACGAAGGCCGCAGCTACGTGCTGCGCCGCATCGCGCGCCGCGCCATCCGCCACGGCTACAAGCTGGGCGCACGCAAGCCCTTCTTCCACAGCTTGGTCAGCCCGCTGGCCGACGAGATGGGCGAGGCCTACCCTGAACTGCGGCGCGACAGGCTGCGCATCACCGAGGTGCTGAAGGTCGAGGAGGAGCGCTTCTTCCAGACCATCGCCAACGGCATGGAGATCCTGGAAGCCGCCCTGGCGGCCGGCAGCGGCACGCTCGACGGCGACACCGCCTTCAAGCTGCACGACACCTTCGGCTTCCCGCTGGACCTGACCGCCGACGTCTGCCGCGAACGCGGCGTCACGGTCGACTCGGCCGGCTTCGACGCGGCGATGCAGCGCCAGCGCGAGCAGGCGCGTGCCAAGGCCAAGTTCAAGATGGCGCAGGGGCTCGAGTACGACGGCGCCGCCACCACCTTCCACGGCTACGAGCACCTGGTGTGCGAGCACAGCCATGTCACCGCCATCTACGTCGACGGCACGCCGGTGACCCTGGCGCGTGCCGGCGACGACGTGGTCATCGTGCTCGACCACACGCCGTTCTATGCCGAAAGCGGCGGCCAGGTCGGCGACGCCGGCGAGCTGCGCAATCCGCGGGCGCGTGTGCTGATCGACGACACGACGAAGATCCAGGCCAGCGTCTTCGGCCACCAGGGGCGCATCGTCGAAGGCGAGGTCGAGCTCGGCGATCGGTTCGTCGCGCGGGTCGACGCCGAGCGCCGCGCGCGCACCATGCGCAACCACAGCGCCACGCACCTGATGCACAAGGCGCTGCGCGAGGTGCTGGGCGCGCACGTGCAGCAGAAGGGCAGCCTGGTCGATGCCGAGCGCACGCGCTTCGACTTCGCGCACAACGCACCGATGAGCGACGAGCAGATCCGCCAGGTCGAGCGCATCGTCAACGCCGAGGTGCTGGCCAACGCCGCGGTGACGGCGCAGGTGATGACCATCGAGCAGGCGCAAAAGGCGGGCGCGATGATGCTGTTCGGCGAGAAGTACGGCGACGAGGTGCGCGTGCTCGACATCGGCTCGAGCCGCGAGCTGTGCGGCGGTACGCACGTGCAGCGCAGCGGTGACATCGGCCTGTTCACCATCGTCGCCGAGGGCGGCGTGGCGGCCGGCGTGCGCCGCGTCGAGGCGCTGACCGGCGACAACGCGCTGGCCTATGTGCAGTCGCTGGAGTCCGCGCTCGGCGGCGTGGCCGGCAGCCTGCGCGTGCTCAAGCCCGAGGTGCCGGCGCGCGTCAACGCGCTGCTCGACCAGGTGCGCTCGCTGGAGAAGGAACTCGACGCGCTGAAGGGCCGGCTGGCGTCGGCGCAGGGCGACGAGCTGGTGGCGCGTGCGGTCGACGTCGCCGGCATCAAGGTGCTGGCAGCGACGCTGCAGGGCGCCGACGCCAAGGCGCTGCGCGAGGCGATGGACAAGCTGAAGGACAAGCTGAAGAGCGCGGCCATCGTGCTGGCCACGGTCGATGGCGGCAAGGTGCAGCTGGCCGCCGGGGTCACCGCCGACCGCATGGGCCGGATCAAGGCCGGCGAGCTGGTCAACTTCGTGGCCCAGCAGGTCGGCGGCAAGGGCGGCGGCAAGCCCGACCTGGCGATGGCCGGCGGCAGCGATGCATCGAAGCTGGCGGCGGCGCTCGACTCGGTGCGCGGCTGGGTCGCCGAGCGCGCCTGAGCCGCACCGGCGGCCCCGCCGGCGCGG
>DAORHX010000700.1:0-2066 GCA_035438245.1 Rubrivivax sp. | reverse complement strand
CATCCACCACTTCGCCGCCAGCGCTGCGCGCCGGGCGCATGCCGAAGCCGGGCGGGCGCGGCATCATGCCCCAGCGCAGGTTCACCGGCGCGGGCCGGCGGCCGCGCAGCAGCGCCCACAGCACCACGCCGCTGGCCAGCACCAGGCCGAGCAGCAACGCGCCCAGCATCAACAGCATGCCGCCCACCAGCAGCACGGTGCGCAGCACGGAAGCCAGCAGGCGCCGCGGCCACGAAGCCGCAGGGGACGGGGACAGATCGATGAACATGGTGCTCTCGGAGTCCGTCCGCGGCCGGAGGTTCCGTCGGTGTTCGACGACGATTCGCCCCGGGCCCGGCCAGGCGTCGGGGTGGCGGCGCCCAGGCCGGCCTTGGTGTCCGGAGTGCGCCGCTTCCTTTGCTACGATCGACGCACATGCAACTCGGTCGAAGGATGTCCATGAAACTCATGCTCGCCGCTGCCGGTCTGGCCCTGGCGCTTTCCACGTCGGCCATGGCACAGGAGCATTTCCGGCTGCACAGCGCGGCCGAACTGGCCCGCGTCTGCTCGCCGGCGGCTTCGGACAAGGATGCGGCCACCAGCCTGGCTTTCTGCCATGGCGCGCTGGCAGGTGCCTGGGGCTACTTCAATGCCAGCGTGCCTGCCGCCGATCGTTTCGTCTGCCCGCCGGCGCCTGCGGTGTCGCGCACGCAGGTGGCCAACGGTTTCGTGGCCTGGCTGAAGGCGCGTCCGCAATACAACAACGACGGCGCCATCGACGCGCTGTTCCGCTATGCGGCCGAAGCCTATCCCTGCAAGCGCTGAGCGCGCACCCTCCACCAAAGGATCCGACATGAACCGTCATCTCGTTCCGGCCAGCATGCTGGCCGTCGCGCTGGCCGTGGCCGGCTGTTCCAACATGACCGCGTCGCAGCAGTCCACGCTGTCCGGCGCGGGCATCGGCACGGCCGCGGGCGTGGCCGTGGGTGCGATCACCGGCGAATGGGCCTGGGCAGCCGCCGGCGCAGCCATCGGCGCCGGCGCCGGCTACCTGACCCAACAGGAGCGTGATCGCCAGGCCGCTGCGCAGCAACGCGCCTTCGAGCAGGGCGTGCAGGCCGGCAAGCAGCAGGCGCAGAAGAACTGACGCGTCCGCAGTCCCGGGTGACCGCGGGCCCGGACTTCGCGCGATGTACAACAAGTTCTTCGGTCTGCAGCAGGAGCCGTTCTCGATCGCTCCGGACCCGCACTACCTGTTCATGAGCGAGCGCCACCGCGAGGCGCTGGCCCACCTGTTGTACGGCGTCAGCCGCGGCGGCGGCTTCGTGTTGTTGACCGGCGAGATCGGTGCCGGCAAGACCACCGTGTGCCGCTGCTTCCTGCAGCAGGTGCCGCCGCACTGCAATGTCGCCTACGTCTTCAACCCGCGGCAGACCGCCGAGGAGCTGCTCGAGTCGATCTGCAGCGAGTTCCATGTCGTGCGCGAGGCGCTGCCCGCGCGCGCGCCGAGTGCGCGTGACCACGTGGCGGCGCTGAACGCCTTCCTGCTGCGTGCGCACGCGCTCGGCCAGGACAACGTGCTGATCATCGACGAGGCGCAAAGCCTGTCGGCCGAAGTGCTCGAGCAGCTGCGCCTGCTCACCAACCTGGAGACCGACGAGCGCAAGCTGCTGCAGATCATCCTCATCGGCCAGCCCGAGCTGCGTGACATGCTGGCCCGGCCCGAGCTCGAGCAGCTGGCGCAGCGCGTCATCGCGCGCTACCACCTCGGTGCGCTGACTGCCGGCGAGACCGTGCAGTACATCCGCCACCGGCTGACGATCGCCGGGTCGAGCGCCGCGCTGCCTTTCGACGATGCGTCGATGAAGCGCATCCATGCGCTGTCGCGCGGCGTGCCCCGGCGCATCAACCTGCTGTGCGACCGCGCACTGCTCGGTGCCTATGCGCGCGGCAGGCCGCGGGTCGACATCGGCATCGTCGACAAGGCCGCGGCCGAGGTGCACGGCGCGATGCCGCGCACGCGCCGCTCGATCGTGCGCTCCCGCAGCCGTGTCGCCGCGGCGCTGGGGCTCGGCTTGGTGGCCGGT
>DAORHX010000699.1:0-2070 GCA_035438245.1 Rubrivivax sp. | reverse complement strand
CCAGTCGTAGAACGGCCGCTGGTCCTCGAACTCCAGCGTGCAGATGCTGTGCGTGATGTTCTCCAGCGCGTCCTCCAGCGGGTGCGCGTAGGTGTACATCGGGTAGATGCACCAGGCATCGCCGGTGTTGTGGTGCGTGGCGCGCTTGATGCGGTACAGCGCCGGGTCGCGCAGGTTGATGTTGGGCGAGGCCATGTCGATCTTCGCGCGCAGCACCATCGCGCCGTCGGCGTGCCGGCCGTCGCGCATCTCGCGCAGGCGCGCCAGGTTCTCGTCGGGCGAGCGCCCGCGGAACGGGCTGTCGGTGCCGGGCGTGGCGAAGTCGCCCCGGTTGGCGCGCATCTCGTCGGCGCTCTGCTCGTCGACATAGGCATGGCCGGCGACCACCAGCGCCTCGGCGGCGCGGTACATGAAGTCGAAGTAGTCGCTGGCGAAGTACAGGTGCTCGCGCGCCTCGCCGTCGGGGTAGGCCGCGCGCCAGTCGTAGCCGAGCCAGTGCACCATCTCGACGATGGCGTCGACGTACTCCTGCTCCTCCTTCTCGGGGTTGGTGTCGTCGAAGCGCAGGTGGCAGATGCCGCCGTACTGCTGCGCCAGGCTGAAGTTCAGCCAGATGCTCTTCGCATGGCCGACGTGCAGGTAGCCGTTGGGCTCGGGCGGGAAGCGGGTGCGGATGCGCGCCGGGTCCGCCGGCCCCGCCGCGTGGTGGGCGGCGTCGCCGGGCGTGCCGCCGAAGCGGCGGGCCGCATAGGTGCCGGCTTCGAGGTCGCGCTCGATCGCTGCGCGTACGAAATTGCCGGGCTTGGCAGGCTCTTCTTTGGGGGGCGAGGACATGCGGCGATTCTATCGACGCCCCTTCAGCGCAGGCGCTTCAGCCGCGCGACCTCGCGTTCCAGCAAGTGCTCGTGCAGGCCCTCGCCGCGCAGGCTGGCGAAGGTCAGCAGGCCGTGGATCGCCAGGCCCAGCCCCCAACCGGCCAGCGGCCACAGGTGCCAGGGCCTGCCGCCGCCGACGAGGTTGATCGCCGCCAGGCCGAGGTTGACCAGCACGTAGACGCCGAGGTGGACATAGAAGCCGGTCTTCGTCTTGACGCGGCGGCGTGCGCGGCGCAGCAGTGCGGTGTCGTCGGTGTTCATCGAGCGTCCTTGCGGGTTCAGAAGGCGATGCCGGTCAGCGGCGTGCCCCACAGCAGGCTGCCGAGAAAGCGCCCGGGCAGCAGCGTGAACAGGCCCGCGACGACGCACGCGCCGACATACAGGCCGGTCATGGTCTGGCGATGCCCGCGCACGTTGCCGCGGCGGATGTGCACGATGGCCAGCGGCAGCATCAGCGCCACCGTCAGCGTGAACAGGTGGATCGGCGTGTAGCCGAACAGGTTCGGCAGGTTGTCGTCGCGGATGAACACCGTGGCCAGCGCGGTGCTGCCCATCAGCGCAACCCAGATCCAGCCCAGCAGCCGGTGGCTGCGCGTGCCCTTGCGCCGCAGCAGCATCAGCAGGCCCAGCACCAGCGCGGCCGACGCGGTCAGCAGGTGGAAGAAGATCAGCGGGTGGCGCTGCAGCAGCGTGAGCATCGGGTTCATGGGGCGGTGTGCGGCGAAGCGATGGGCTCGACTGTGCGCGGCCACCGGCCGCTGCGCCACGCCGCAGCGACGTGCGGCAGCCCGATGCGACGAAAGCGCGCTGGCGCGGCGCGAAATGCGCGCCGCCTACATGCCCTTGAACAGGTGCGCGTACAGCCGGCTGACGGTCAACGTCTCGCTGCGCCCGCGCAGGCTGAGCAAGACCTTGCCCGATTCGTCGCGCCGCGCGCTGGCGACGCAGCGCGCCTGCACCACGGTGCCGCGGTGCACCTGCCAGAACGCGTCGGCGTCGAGCTGCGGCAGCAGCTCGCGCAGCGACATGCGGATCAGGTGCTCGCGCTGCGCGGTCACCACACGCAGGTACTTGTCGGCGGCCTCGAAGTAGATCACCTCGTCCACCGGCACCAGGTGCACGGTGCTGCCGGCCTGCGCCTGGATGACCTGCAGCCGCGGCGCCGGCGGCGCCGCCGTGGCGCCGAGCAGCCCGC
>DAORHX010000698.1:0-2071 GCA_035438245.1 Rubrivivax sp. | reverse complement strand
CTGCAACGGCGCCGGCAAGATCAAGAAGCAGAAGACGCTGGAGGTGAAGATCCCCGCCGGCATCAACGAGGGCATGCGCATCCGCTCGGCCGGCAACGGCGAGCCGGGCACCAACGGCGGGCCCAGCGGCGACCTGTACATCGAGATCCGCGTCAAGCAGCACGACATCTTCGAGCGCGACGGCGACGATCTGCATTGCACGGTGCCGGTGGGCCTGACCACCGCCGCGTTGGGCGGCACGATCGAGGTGCCGACGCTGGGCGGCAATGCCGAGATCGAGCTGCCCGAAGGCACGCAGCACGGCAAGACCTTCCGCCTGCGTGGCAAGGGCATCAAGGGCATCCGCTCCAGCTACCCGGGCGACCTGTATGCGCACGTGGCGGTGGAAACGCCGGTGAAGCTGACCGAGCACCAGCGCAAGCTGTTGAAGGAACTGCACGAATCGCTGCGCAAGGGCGGCGACCGCCATTCGCCGAACGAGAAGAGCTGGGCCGACCGCGTCAAGGACCTGTTCAAGTAGCGCGTCGCGGCGGCCGCCAGGGCAGCCGGTTCAGAACAGGCTGGACTGGCCGGCCTGCGCTGCCGGCGGCGTGAAGGCGTCCAGGTCGAGTGCGATGCGCGCGCGGTTCAGGCCCAGGCGCGCGCAGGCCTTGTCGAAGCGCTGGCGCAGCAGCTCGGCCCACACGCCCTGCCCGCGCATGCGTGAGCCGAAGCGCGCATCGTTGTCGCGGCCACCGCGCATCTCGCGCACACGCGCCATGATGCGCGGCGCGCGATCGGGGAAATGCTGCTGCAACCACTGCTGGAACAGCGGGCTCACTTCCCACGGCAGGCGCAGCACGATGCTGAAGGCGCGGCTCGCACCGTGTTGCCGCGCAGCCTCGAGCACCCGTTCGAGTTCGGGCTCGTTGAGGAACGGGATCACCGGCGACACGCTGACGCCGACCGGAACGCCAGCGTTCGCCAGCCGTTCGATCGTCTGCAGCCGGCGATGCGGCGCGGCCGCGCGGGGCTCCATCACCCGCGCCAGCTGCGCATCGAGCGTGGTGATCGACACGTAGACCGCCGCCAGGCGCGACGCCGCCATCGGCGCGATCAGGTCCAGGTCACGCTCGACCAGCGACGACTTGGTGATGATCGAGAACGCATGCCTGGATTCGGCCAGCAGCTCGACCAGCGAACGCGTGATGCGCAAGCGCCGCTCGACGGGCTGGTAGGCGTCGGTGACCGAACCCAGGTTCAGCATCTGCGGCCGGTAGCCGGGCCGCGACAGGGCTTCGCGCAGACGCTCTGCCGCGTTGACCTTGGCGACGATGCGCGTCTCGAAGTCGAGGCCCGGCGACAGGTTCAGGTAGGCGTGTGTCGGCCGCGCGTAGCAGTAGATGCAGCCATGCTCGCAGCCGCGGTACGGGTTGATCGACAGGTCGAAGCCGACGTCCGGCGAATCGTTGCGGCTGAGGATGCTGCGTGCGTGCTCCTCGATCAACTGCGTCTGCGGCGCCAGCGGCGGTTCGAGCACCGACTGGGCGAGCGTGCCCCAGCCGTCGTCGAAGTCCTCCTTCAGGCCGGCGTCGAAGCGGTGCGGCAGTGCCCAGGTCGTTCCCCGCCCCTTCTGCGCAGCGGGCACGGCGCGCAGCGCGGCCCAGTCGACGACGACGGGTTTGGGGTCGGGCAGCATACTGTATTTTCATACAGTTTCCGCCCTGCTGCAAGCCGGCTCAGTAGCTGGCGTCGCTGCTGCCCGGCGCCAGGTTGTCGAAGCGCGTCAGCGGCTTCAGGAAGGTCAGCTTCAGCGTGCCCACCGGGCCGTTGCGCTGCTTGGCGATGATGATCTCGGCGACGCCCGGTTCCTTCGAGTCCTTGTTGTAGTACTCGTCGCGGTAGATGAACATGATGACGTCGGCGTCCTGCTCGATGGCGCCGGACTCGCGCAGGTCGCTCATCATCGGCCGCTTGTCGTTGCGGCTCTCGACGCTGCGGTTCAGCTGCGACAGCGCGATCACCGGGCACTGCAGCTCCTTGGCCAGCGCCTTCAGGCCGCGCGAGATCTCGCCGATCTCGGTGGCGCGGT
>DAORHX010000697.1:0-2072 GCA_035438245.1 Rubrivivax sp. | reverse complement strand
GCGGTCTCGCCGCGGGTCGTGTCCATGCGCATGTCCAGCGGCGCATCGAAGCGGAAGCTGAAGCCGCGCGCCGGGTCGTCCAACTGCGGCGAGCTGACGCCCAGGTCGAGCAGCACACCCTGCACCTGGGCGACGCCGTGCTGCGCCAGCAGCGTGCGCATCGTCGCGAAGCTGGCGTGCAGCAGCAGCAGCCGCGGGTCGGCGAGCGACGCACCGGCGGCGATGGCCTGCGGATCCTTGTCGAAGGCGAAGAGCCGGCCCTGCGCCGACAGCCGCGCCAGGATCGCGCGCGCATGGCCGCCGCGGCCGAAGGTGCCGTCGACGAAAGCGCCGTGCGCGTCCTGCACCAGCGCATCCACCGCCTCGGCCAGCAGTACGGTGGTGTGTGTCCATGGCTGCGCGCCGGACTTCACAGGTTCAGGCCCAGCACTTCTTCGGTCATGCCGGCGGCGATGACGCGCGCCTCGACGGCGTCGTGCCGCTGCTTGTCCCACAGCTCCAGGCGCCGGCCCGTGCCGATCAACAGCACGTCCCGCTGCAGCCCTGCGGCTTCGCGCAGCTCGGGGGGAATCAGCACGCGCGAGGCGCTGTCGATCTCGGCGTCGACCGCGCTGCCGAGAAAGATGCGCCGCCAGCCGTCGGAGGCCGTCTTCAGCGCCATCAGCTCGGTTTCGACCGCTTCCCAGGTGGGCCGCGGGTAGATCAGCAGGTAGCCCTCCGGGTGGCGCGTCAGCGTCAACTGGCCGTTGCTGGCGGCAACGAGCGGGTCGCGATGGCGCACGGGCACATTGATCCGCCCCTTCGCATCCAGCGCCAGGGCCGACGTTCCCCTAAACACCCATTCCGACACTTATATCCACCCGCAGCCACTAAACGACACTGTAGCTCACAAAAAGAACAGGGTCAACGCGACTTCGGGAAAAAACCAATGAAATCAGATACTTAGAGGCATGTTTTCAGATGACGTGAAGAAAAATTACTGCAAAAATAAGGACTTGCGATGCGCACTGAAAGTTAAGCCTTAGATCGACGTGTTTGCGGGATCTTCGACGCTTCGTGACATATTGCCGTACAGCCAACCCGGAGGGTCCGCATGAGCCTTTTCGCCAAGTTGCAACAGCGCGCTGCCGAAGCCCGGCCGATCCGCGTGGCGCTGATCGGCGCCGGCAAGTTCGGCTCGATGTATCTGGCGCAGGTTCCACGCACGCCGGGCGTGCACCTGCTGGGCATCGCCGACCTGGCGCCGGACGCGGCGCGTGCCAACCTGGCGCGCGTCGGCTGGGAGCCGCAGCGCACGCGCGCCGCTTCGCTGGCCGATGCGCTGAAGCACGGCAGCACGCACATCGGCGAGGACTGGCGGGCGCTGGTGAGCCACCCGGCGGTGGACGTGGTGGTGGAGTGCACCGGCCACCCGGTCGCGGCGGTCGAACACTGCCTGGCCGCCTTCGCCAACGGCAAGCACGTCGTCAACGTCACGGTGGAGGCCGATGCGCTATGCGGGCCGATGCTGGCGCGGCGCGCGGCCGGGGCCGGCGTCGTCTATTCGCTGGCCTTCGGCGACCAGCCGGCGCTGATCTGCGACCTGGTGGACTGGGCGCGGACCTGCGGCTTCCCGGTGGTGGCGGCCGGGCGCGGCCACAAGTGGCTGCCGCACTTCGCGCACAGCACGCCCGAGACGGTGTGGGGCTACTACGGCCTGACGCCGGAACAGGCGGCACGCGGCGGGCTGAACCCGAAGATGTTCAACAGCTTCCTCGACGGCAGCAAGCCGGCGATCGAGAGCTGCGCGGTCAGCAATGCGACGTCCTTGGGCGTGCCGGGCGACGGCCTGCGCTACCCGCCGGCCAGCATCGCCGACATCCCGTTCGTGACGCGGCCGCGCAGCGAGGGCGGTGTGCTCGAACGCAAGGGCATGGTCGAGGTGATCTCGTCGCTGGAGGCCGACGGCCGCGTCGTCCCCTACGACATCCGCATGGGCGTGTGGGTCACGGTCGAGGGCGAGACCGACTACATCCGCAACTGCTTCGAGGAATACAACGCCCACACCGACCCGAGCGGGCGCTACTTCACGC
>DAORHX010000696.1:0-2086 GCA_035438245.1 Rubrivivax sp. | reverse complement strand
CGCGCGACGCGCTGCTCGGCCTCGTGCTGGCTGTGGTTCAGCGCCAGCACGCTGTACAGCTCGGCGCGCAGGTGCCACAGTTCGCGCAGCGAGTGCGCCTGGCCGATGCGCATCGGCAGCGTGCCGGTGCTTGCCAGCGGCAGGTCGCCGAGGCTGTCGAGGAAGTCCTGGCGCACCGGCGGCAGCCGGTTGGGCGGCGGCGACGACTGCAGCGGGCCCGGTGCCAGCAGCCAGAACCACAGCCGGTTCCACGCCGAGCGCGGCGCCTGGCGCAGCGACGGCGGGCAGACTTCGGCACGCCAGCCGATGCGCGAGGCCAGGCTGTCGCGGTAACGGGGCCGGTGGAGCAAGCTGAGAGACATCATGGCTGTGACTTCGGACACGACGCTGCAAACTTGAACGCATTGTTCGGCCCCGGCCGGCGTGAAAAAGGTCGAACAGCGGGCCCAACGGCCGCCAGTTCAAGGTGCGCCGGCGTCGGCGCGAGCTGCCGTCAGACCGGCCCGTACAGCTGCTTGCGCCGCGCGGTGTAGTGCCACCACGGCGACGGCGCCGCGCCGCGCATGAAGTCGGTGGCCGCCATGAAGGTGTCGAGCACGCACGGATCCTGGCGCTTGCCGGTGGCCTGGCACAGCGAGCGGTACAGCTGGAACGCGTCGCGCGAGCGCAGCTCGTCGGGGTGGTGGATGCCGAGCCGCCGCAGGTCCGCGGCCAGCGCCGGGCCGATGTTCGGCAGCTGCTCCAGCGTGCGACAGGCGTCGGCGCTGGCCGCCTTGGGCGACTTCAGCGGCCGGGCGTGCTGCGGCTTCACATCAGCATGGTGTTGCGGATCAGGCCGACGGCCAGGCCCTCGAGCTCGAAGCTCTCGTCGCCGGGGGCGACATGCAGCGTCTCGAAGTCGGGGTTCTCGGGGATCAGCTCGATGCCCGCCTTGGTGCGACGGAAGCGCTTGACGGTGACGTCGTCGCCGAGCCGGGCGACGACGATCTGGCCGTTCTTCGCTTCGCGCGACTTCTGCACCGCGAGCAGGTCGCCGTCCATGATGCCGGCGTCGCGCATGCTCATGCCGCGTACCTTCAGCAGATAGTCGGGGCGGCGCGCGAACAGGCTCGCTTCCATCAGGTAGTTCTGGTCGATGTGCTCTTGCGCGAGGATCGGCGCGCCGGCGGCGACGCGGCCGACCAGCGGCAGGTTCAGCTGCGCCAAGCTGGGCAGCGGCAGGCTGTACTGCTTGCCGTACTGGCTGAAGCGCGCGGCGTTCAGCGCGCGCAATGTGTCAGACTTCAAGCGGATGCCGCGCGACGTGCCGCCCACCAGTTCGATCACCCCCTTGCGGGCCAGCGCCTGCAGGTGCTCCTCGGCGGCGTTGGCCGAGCGGAAGCCGAGTTCGGCGGCGATCTCGGCACGCGTCGGCGGCGCGCCGGTGCGCTCGATCGCGCTTTGCACCAGATCGAGGATCTGCTGCTGGCGGTCGGTGAGCTTGGGGCTGTCGATCATGTCGCGCCTGTCGTTTTGTCCAGTAACTGTATTTTCATCCAGAGTCTGATCGATGGCAAGCACCGCAGCCAGGGTGGTCGTGCTGGGCACCGGCGGCACCATTGCCGGCACCGCCGCGCAGCCGACCGACGGCGTCGGCTACCGCGCGGCGACGCTGGGGGTCGAGCGGTTGGTGGCGGGCGTGCCGGCGCTGGCCGGGCAAGCGCTCGAATGCGAGCAGGTGGCGCAACTCGACAGCAAGGACATGGAGCCTGCGGTGTGGCAGGCGCTGGCCGCTGCCGTGACGCGCCATCAGCGCCGCCCCGAGGTCGCTGGCATCGTCGTCACCCACGGCACCGACACGCTGGAGGAGTCGGCCTACTTCCTGCACCGCGTGCTGGCCGCCACCAAGCCGGTGGTCATGACCGCGGCGATGCGGCCGGCCAGCGCGCTGTCGGCCGACGGGCCGCAGAACCTGTTCGATGCGGTCACGCTCGCGCGCAGCGGCGCCTGGTGCGGCGTGCAGGCGGTGCTGGGCGGGCAGGTGTTCGGCGCGGTGGACCTGCGCAAGCGCCACGGCTGGCGCATCGATGCCTTCGATGGCGGCGAT
>DAORHX010000695.1:0-2086 GCA_035438245.1 Rubrivivax sp. | reverse complement strand
ATGGACATCTCCGACCGCGTCGTCGTGCTCGACTACGGCAAGAAGATCGGCGACGGCACGCCCGCCGAAGTGCGCGCCAACCCGGACGTGATCAGCGCCTACCTGGGCACCTCGCACTGAGCGAAACATGGGCTTCTTCCTCGAAACCCTCATCGGCGGCCTGATGTCCGGCATGCTCTACGCGCTGGTGGCGCTGGGCTTCGTGCTGATCTTCAAGGCCAGCGGCGTATTCAACTTCGCGCAGGGCGCGATGGTGCTGTTCGCGGCGCTGGCGATGGCGCGCTTCGCCGAATGGCTGCCGGCGCTGCTCGGGTTCGACAGCAAGCTGCTCGCCAACCTGCTGGCCATGCTGGCGGCGATGGCGGTGATGATCGTCGTCGCCTGGCTGATCGAGAAGCTGGTGCTCGGCAAGCTCGTCAACCAGGAAGGCATCACCTTGCTGATGGCCACGCTCGGCATCGCCTACTTCATGGACGGTTTCGGCCAGACGCTGTTCGGCAGCGACATCTACAAGATCGACGTCGGCCTGCCGAAGGATCCGCTGTTCCTGATGGAATCGGTGTTCCAGGGCGGCGTGCTCGTCAACCTGGAAGACCTGTACGCCGCCGTCATCGCCACCGCGCTGGTGGTGGCCCTGAGCGCCTTCTTTCAGTACACCGGCACCGGCCGCGCGCTACGCGCGGTGGCCGACGACCACCAGGCGGCGCAGAGCATCGGCATCCCGCTGAACCGCATCTGGGTCATCGTCTGGAGCGTCGCCGGCTTCGTCGCGCTGGTCGCCGGCATCATCTGGGGCAGCAAGCTCGGCGTGCAGTTCTCGCTGTCGCTGGTGGCATTGAAGGCGCTGCCGGTGGTCATCCTCGGCGGCCTGACCAGCGTGCCCGGCGCGATCGTCGGCGGGCTGATCATCGGCGTCGGCGAGAAGCTGTCCGAGATCTACCTCGGGCCGATGCTCGGCGGCGGCATCGAAATCTGGTTCGCCTACGTGCTGGCGCTGCTGTTCCTGCTGGTGCGGCCGCAGGGGCTGTTCGGCGAAAAGATCATTGATCGCGTATGAATTGCGCGATCAATGTTCTTTCGGTGGAGGCTAACTTGCGAAGCAAGTTAAGCGAAGCGTGCCGTAACCAGAAGATCATCGACCGCGTATGAATACGCAGTCGATGATCTCCCGGCGCAGGCTGACTTCGCGCAGCGAAGCCAGGCGCAGCATGCCGCAGCCAGAAGATCATCGAGGCGCCTGAGCCATGCTGTACAGAGAAAACGGCCAGTTCAAGACCAGCTACACGCGCGACCAGCAGATCTTCCCGATCCTGCAGGACCGCATTGCCGTGCTCGCGCTGCTGGCGGTGGCCTTCGTCGTCGTGCCGATGTTCGCCAGCGAGTACATGCTGCGCGCGATCCTGGTGCCGTTCCTGATCCTGTCGCTGGCGGCCATCGGGCTGAACGTGCTGGTCGGTTACTGCGGCCAGATTTCGCTGGGCACTGGCGCTTTCATGGCGGTGGGCGCCTACGCTGCCTACAACCTGCAGATCCGTATCGAAGGCATGCCGCTGGTCGTCTCGCTGCTGTTCGGCGGCGTCGCCGCCACCGTGGTCGGCGTGATCTTCGGCATCCCCAGCCTGCGCATCAAGGGCCTGTACCTGGCGGTGGCGACGCTGGCGGCGCAGTTCTTCGTCGACTGGGCCTTCCTGCGCATCAAGTGGTTCACCAACAACTCGGCCTCGGGCTCGGTGTCGGTGCCCGACCTCTACGCCTTCGGCCTGCCGGTGGTCAGCCCGGTGCAGAAGTACCTGTTCTGCCTGGTCTTCGTCGCCGTGTTCGCGCTGGGCGTGAAGAACCTGGTGCGCAGCCACGTCGGGCGCGAATGGATGGCGATGCGCGACATGGATGTCGCCGCCGCGGTCATCGGCATCCGGCCGGTGTACGCCAAGCTCAGCGCGTTCGCGGTCAGCTCCTTCGTCGTCGGCGTCGCCGGTGCGCTGTGGGGCTTTGTCTACCTCGGCTCGTGGGAGCCGCTGGCCTTTTCGGTGGACCGCTCGTTCCAGCTGCTGTTCATGATCATCATCGGCGGCCTGGGCTCGATCAT
>DAORHX010000694.1:0-2087 GCA_035438245.1 Rubrivivax sp. | reverse complement strand
GGCGCAGCGCCGCGGCCGCCGGCAGCGGTGCCCTCTCGACGAAGGGATCGGCGTCCAGCGCGGCGGCGCGCTCGCCGGCCGTCGCCCACGGCAGCGAATCCAGCGGCAGCCGGTAGCCCATCGGCGAATCGCCGGGGATCAGGTACAGCCGCTCGTCGCGCAGGAACCACGGGCCGCTGATCCAGCGCGGCCCACGCTCGCCCTGCACCCACTCGCGCTTCAGCGGCAGCAGGTAGCCGACCGTGGCATCGAGCCCCTGATCGAACACACGCCGCAGACGCGCGCGTTCCAGCTCGTCGTCGAGCTTGGAGTCGAAGGGGTCGACGTTGACCGGCAGCCGCCGCTCGCGCCACAGGTAGTACCAGGTGTCCTCGTAGCCGGGCTGCACGTACTTCGGGTCCAGCTGCAGCCGCCGCGTCAGCGCCAGCAGGAAGGTCTGCGCGTCCTCGGTGGTGTAGTGGTGCAGCTCGCGCTCGTCGGCGAACAGATTCGGGTCGTGCCAGCACGGCTCGCCGTCGGCGCGCCAGCAGACCGACAGTGCCCAGCGCGGCAGCTGCTCGCCCGGGTACCACTTGCCCTGGCCGAAGTGCAGGAAGCCGCCCGATCCGTACTTGTCGAGCAGCCGGTGCGTCAGCTCGGTGGCGAAGCCGCGCTTAGTGGGGCCGAGCGCGTCGGTGTTCCATTCGGCGCCGTCGCGGTCGTCGACCGAGACGAAGGTCGGCTCGCCGCCCATCGTCAGCCGCACGTCGCCGTCGTTCAACTGGCGGTCGACCGCGTGGCCGAGCGCGACGATGCCGGCCCACTGCGCCTCGGTATACGGCTTGGTGACGCGCGGCGATTCGTAGATGCGCGTGACCTGCATGTGGTGCGAGAACTCGACCTCGCTCTCGTCGACCGCGCCGCTGACCGGCGCGGCGGTGCTGGGCTCGGGCGTGCAGGCCACCGGGATATGGCCCTCGCCGGCGAGCAGGCCCGAGGTCGGGTCCAGCCCGATCCAGCCGGCGCCGGGCAGGTAGACCTCGCACCAGGCATGCAGGTCGGTGAAGTCGACCTCGGCGCCGCTGGGGCCGTCCAGCGATTTCACGTCCGGCTTCAGCTGGATCAGGTAGCCGGAGACGAAGCGTGCCGCCAGCCCCAGGTGGCGCAGCGCCTGCACCAGCAGCCAGCCGGTGTCGCGGCACGAGCCGGACAGGTTGGTCAGCGTGACCTCGGGCGTCTGCACGCCCGGCTCCATGCGGATCAGGTAGCCGATCTCGCTTTGCAGCCGCTGGTTCAGCCCGACCAGGAAGTCGATCGTGCGTTGTTCGCCGCGCGGGATGCTGGCGACGAAGGCCGCGAACTTCGGCGTCGGTTCATCCTTGGCCAGATACGGCGCCAGGTCGTGCGCCAGCTCCGGCTCGTAGGCGAAGGGGAAGTTCTCGGCCTCGGGCTCGAGGAAGAAGTCGAACGGGTTGTAGACCGACATCTCGGCCACCAGGTCGACCGTGACCTTGAATTCGGTGGTCTTGTCGGGGAACACCAGCCGCGCCAGGTGGTTGGCGAACGGGTCCTGCTGCCAGTTGATGAAATGCTCGCCCGGCTCGATGCGCAGCGAGTAGCTGACGATCGGCGTGCGGCAATGCGGGGCCGGGCGCAAGCGCACGACCTGCGGCGACAGCGCGACGCGGCGGTCGTAGCGGTAGTGCGTGACGTGGTTCAGCGCGACATGGATCGACAACTCGGGCTCCTGAGGTGGCGGCGGTCATGCATGCAAGGCGCGGGCCACACCTCAGGGTGACGAACCCGCGCCGGGGGTCGCACGATGATGCCAGTAACGCGCCGCGCTCTGGCGTTCGCAGTGTGCCGCACCCGATCCCTCCCAGGTCCAGGCGCCGCAATGGTCGGTGCGCAGCACGTCGACGCCGAGCGCACGGTAGCGGGCCAGCGCCTCGGGCGCCGGGTGGCCGAAGCGGTTGCGGTAGCCGGCCTGCACCACGGCCGTGCCCGGCGCCACGGCGGCGATGAAGGCTTCGTCGGACGAGCCGCGGCTGCCGTGGTGTGGCACCAGCAGCACCTGGCTGCGCAGCGCGCTGCCCTGGCGCGCGACC
>DAORHX010000693.1:0-2092 GCA_035438245.1 Rubrivivax sp. | reverse complement strand
CCGAATTGATGGCCTTTTCATGCTCGGCCTTCATCAGGATGACGCCGCCGCGCGGCACCTGTTCGACCAGCCAGTCCAGGTGCGCGGGTGAGGCGGCGGTGCCGATGCGCACCAGCTCGATGCCGCTGCCGGCCAGCTGTGCATCGGCCTGCACCCAGTAGCGGCTGTCGGCGAACAGCGCGGCGCGTCGTGCCGCGACGACCAGCGTGCCCATCGAACCGGTGAAGCCGGACAGCCATTCGCGCCCTTGCCAATGCTCGGGCAGGTACTCGGACAAGTGCGGGTCGCTGCTCGGCACCAGCAGCGCGTCGACGCCGCGCCGCGCCAGTTCTTCGCGCAACTGCGTGAGAAGCATGCGCTTCGATGAGGTGCGTGTATCCATCGGCATCCTGCAAGTGCGGGGGGTCGAGACCGATTCTAGGAAAGGGCATGCATTCGTGCCGCCGACGCGGGCGACGCCCTGCTAACCTCGCCGCATTCACGTCACACCAACCTCGCGGAGGCGTCATGCCCGGACTGTTGAACCACGTCGACCCCGACGGCCTGCTGGAATATTCGGTGGTCTACACCGACCGCGCGCTGAACCACATGTCGCAGCGCTTCCAGCGTGTGATGCAGCAGGTGTCGGCGACGCTGAAGCAGGTCTACGGCGCACGTTCGGCGATCGTCGTGCCGGGCAGCGGCAGCTTCGGCATGGAGGCGGTGGCGCGCCAGTTCGCCACGGGCAAGAAGGTGCTGATCGTGCGCAACGGCTGGTTCAGCTACCGCTGGAGCCAGATCTTCGAGATGGGCGCGATCCCGGCGGCCGCGACCGTGCTGAAGGCGCGGCGGCCGGCCGCGGGCGCGACGGCGCCGTTCTCGCCGGCGCCGATCGACGAAGTGGTGGCGACGATCCGCAAGGAGCAGCCCGACCTGGTGTTCGCGCCGCATGTCGAGACTTCGGCCGGCATGATCCTGCCCGACGACTACCTGCGCGCGGTGGCCGATGCGGTGCATGCGCACGGCGGGCTGTTCGTGCTCGACTGCGTGGCCTCGGGCGCGATGTGGGTGGACATGCGCGCCACCGGCGTCGACATCCTGGTCAGCGCGCCGCAGAAGGGCTGGAGCTCGACCCCCTGCGCCGGCCTGGTGATGCTGGGCGACGAAGCGCGCGCGCGCATCGACGCCACGACCAGCAGCAGCTTCTCGATGGACCTGAAGAAGTGGCTGTCGATCATGGAGACGCACGAGCAGGGCAAGAACGCCTACCACGCCACGCTGCCCACCGACGGCCTGACGCACCTGCGCGAGGCGATGCAGGAGACGGCGGCGCTCGGCTTCGAGCCGGCGCGCCAGGCGCAGATCGGCATCGGCCAGCGCGTGCGTGCACTGCTCGAAGCGCGCGGCATTCCGAGCGTCGCCGCAGCGGGCTTCCAGGCGCCGTGCGTGATCGTCAGCTACACCGCGCGCGACGACTTCCAGAACACCCAGGCCTTCATCCGGCAGGGCTTGCAGATCGCCGCCGGCGTGCCGCTGGCCTGCGACGAGGGCGCCGACTTCAAGACCTTCCGCATCGGGCTGTTCGGGCTGGACAAGCTGAAGAACCCCGAGCGCACGGTGGCCAGCTTCGAGCGTGCGCTCGACGCCGCGCTGGACACGCCGGCGCGCTGAGTCAGCGATACAACAACGGCGTCCGTTGCCGGCGCAAAGCAGCCGAACACCAATACCTTCACCGCAGAGGAACGGAGGACGCAGAGGTCCGCAGAGTGAACATCTACAGGGCTTCCTCTGTGCTACCTCCGTTTCCTCCGTTCCTCTGCGGTGAAGGCTGTTTGCAGTTCGGCGCACACTGCGCATCACGACCGCTGCCGAAAGCTGCGGCGGCGCAGCGAAGGAGCTTGTCATGGCCATTCCCCAACGCCTGTCGGACTACCTGTCCAGGCATCTGCCCGAGGCGGCCGGCATCGACATCGTCGCGCACCGCCACAGCGGCTGCAGCGCGGTCAGCGCGCGCGCCGCGGGGGTGCCGGCGCAGCAGCTGGCCAAGGCCGTCGTGCTCGAGGACGACGCCGGCTGCCTGCTCGCGCTGGTGCCGGCCGACCGCAGCGTGCAC
>DAORHX010000692.1:0-2093 GCA_035438245.1 Rubrivivax sp. | reverse complement strand
AACGTCGCCAACGGCTCGCCGATCGGCGACAGCGCGCCGGTGCTGATGGCGCTGGGCGCGCGCATCGTGCTGCGCCGCGCCGACGCCACGCGCGAGATGGCGCTGGAGGACTTCTACGTCGACTACATGAAGAACCGGCTCGAGCCGGGCGAGTTCGTCAGCGCGCTGCGGGTGCCGCTGCCGGCGCCGACGCAGCAGTTTCGCGCCTACAAGATCAGCAAGCGCTACGACTGCGACATCTCGGCGCTGTTCGCGGCGCTGGCGCTCGAACTCGACGGCGACACCGTGAAGAGCGCGCGCTTCGCCTTCGGCGGCATGGCCGCGGTGGTCAAGCGTGCGCGCGGCGCCGAAGCCGCGGTCAGCGGCCGGCCGTGGAACGCAAGCACGCTGCGCGCGGCGATGGCGGCGCTGGACGGCGACTTCACGCCGCTGAGCGACCTGCGCGCCAGCGCCGACTACCGGCGCCAGGCGGCACGCGGCTTGCTGGAGCGCCTGTGGCTCGAAACCCGGCCCGATGCGCCGCTGGCGGCTGCCGCGGCCAGCGTCCGGGCCGTTGCTTGAAGGGGAGCTCACGATGAACCAGCTCATCGATGCGCCGTTCGCGCCGCCCGTGACGGCGGCCGCCGCCAGACCTGCCGGCGTGGTCGGCCACACGCACGTGCACGAGTCTGCCGAACTGCACGTCACCGGCACCGCCACCTATGTCGACGACCTGCCGGAACTGGCGGGCACGCTGCATGCGGCGCTCGGGCTGTCGCCGCTCGCGCACGGCCGGCTGCGCGGCGTCGCGCTCGAGCGGCTGCGCGCGCTGCCCGGCGTGGTCGACGTCATCGTCGCCGCCGACATTCCCGGCCACAACGACTGCGGGCCGATCGTGCACGACGAGCCGATCCTCGCCGACGGCCTGGTGCACTTCCTCGGACAGCCGATGTTCGCGGTGCTGGCCACCAGCCGCGATGCCGCGCGCCGCGCCGCCGCACGCGCGAAGGACTTCGTCGACATCGAGCCGCTGCCAGCGGTGCTGACGGTGCGCGAGGCGCACGCCGCAGCGGCCTACGTGGTGCCGCCGATGCACCTGAAGCGTGAATCGGCGCCCGGTGCGCTGCCGCGCGCGATGGCGGCGGCGCCGCACCGGCTGGCGGGCCGCTTCGTGCAGGGCGGCCAGGAGCAGTTCTACCTGGAAGGCCAGATCAGCTATGCGCTGCCGCAGGAAGGCGGCGGCATGCACGTGCATTGCTCGACGCAGCACCCGAGCGAGATGCAGCAGGTGGTGGCGCACGCGCTGGGCGTGGCCGCGCACGCGGTGCTGGTCGAATGCCGGCGCATGGGCGGCGGCTTCGGCGGCAAGGAGTCGCAGTCGGCCGTCTTCGCCTGCATCGCCGCGGTGGCCGCGCGCAAGCTGAACCGCCCGGTGAAGCTGCGCCCGGACCGCGACGACGACTTCCTGATCACCGGCCGGCGCCACGGCTTCGAGTTCGACTACGAGGTCGGCTACGACGCTGCCGGCCGCATCCTCGCCGCCGAAGTGACGATGATCTGCAACGCCGGCTGGTCGGCCGACCTGAGCCCGCCGGTGATGACGCGCGCGATCTGCCACTTCGACAACGCCTACTGGCTGCCCGAAGTCGCCATCCACGGCTACTGCGCGCGGACGAACACGCAGAGCAACACCGCCTTCCGCGGCTTCGGCGGGCCGCAGGGCGCGCTGGTGATGGAGTTCATCCTCGACAGCGTCGCGCGCGAACTGAAGCTGGATGCGCTGGCGGTGCGCCGCGCCAACTTCTACGGCAAGACGTCGAACAACGTCACGCCCTACCGCCAGACGGTCAGCGACAACGTCATCCACGAGCTGGTCGACGAGCTGGTCGTCAGCTGCGGCTACACGGCGCGGCGCGAGGCGGCCGCGCGCTTCAATGCGACGAGCCCGGTGCTCAAGCGCGGCATCGCGCTGACGCCGGTGAAGTTCGGCATCTCCTTCAACGTCAACCACTACAACCAGGCCGGCGCGCTGGTGCATGTCTACGTCGACGGCTCGGTGCTGGTGAACCACGGCGGCACCGAGATGGGCCAGGGCCTGAACACCAAGGTGGCGC
>DAORHX010000691.1:0-2095 GCA_035438245.1 Rubrivivax sp. | reverse complement strand
CTGCCTGCCGGACACGACGCGAACGACGCCACGCAGGTCTGGCTGTGCGCGAGCGACGGCGGCTGTGCGCGCTTCGAGTTCGACGAGACGCTGCGCGACGGCGCGGCCGAGGCCGTGGCGTCGCTGCGTGCGATGGGCTTGCGGCTGAGCCTGCTGTCCGGCGACAGCCCGGCGCGGGCGCGGCGGCTGGCGCAGCAGCTCGGTTTCGACGCCGCGCTCGGCGGTGCCACGCCGCAAGGCAAGCTCGATGAACTGGCCGCCGCCCAGGCGCGCGGCGAACGTGTGGGCATGGTCGGCGACGGCGTCAACGATGCGCCGGTGCTGGCCCGCGCCGATGCCTCGCTGGCCATGGGGCAGGGTGCGTTGGTGGCGCGAGCGCAGGCCGATGCGGTGCTGGTCGGCAACCGGCCGCTGGACGTGGTGCATGCGCTGCGCACCGCGCGGCGCACGATGCGCATCGTGCGTCAGAATCTCGTATGGGCGTTGGTCTATAACGCGGCATGCGTTCCGTTGGCGTTGCTCGGACTGTTGCCGCCCTGGGCGGCCGGGCTGGGCATGGCCGGCAGTTCGCTGGTGGTCGTTCTCAACGCGCTGCGTGCGGCGCGCTGAAGTGAGGCGATGGAGATCCTCTACCTGTTGATCCCGCTGTCCACCGTGCTGGTGCTGCTGATCCTCGGCGTCTTCGCGTGGGCGTTGCATCGCGGCCAGTTCGAAGACCTCGAACGCGAAGGCGAGCGCATCCTGCAGGATGATGTGCGGTCACCCGCACCGGTTGATGGCGATCAAGTGCGAGCGGCCCTTCGGCCGGACAATTCACCTTTGGCCAAGTAGGGGCTTGGGAGCTAGGAGCGAGATATGGCAGTGACTTCGAAGTCCGCGGCACCGGCGTACACCGACGATACGGTGCGCTGGTTCGCATTGGCCACCGTGGTCTGGGGCGTGGTGGGCATGCTCGTCGGCGTGTTCATCGCCGCGCAGCTGGCCTGGCCGCAGCTGAACCTGGGCATCCCGTGGCTGAGCTACGGCCGGTTGCGTCCGCTGCACACCAATGCGGTGATCTTCGCCTTCGGCGGCAGTGCGCTGTTCGCCACCAGCCTGCACGTGGTGCAGCGCACCTGCCAGACACCGCTGTTCCTGCCCTGGCTGGCCAAGTTCGTGTTCGTCGGCTGGCAGCTGGTGATCGTGCTGGCCGCGATCACGCTGCCGATGGGCCTGACGCAAAGCCGCGAATACGCCGAACTGATCTGGCCGATCGACCTGCTCATCGCCGTGGTCTGGGTGTCCTACGCGGTGGTCTTCTTCGGCACCATCGGCATCCGCAAGGTGCGCCACATCTATGTCGCCAACTGGTTCTTCGGCGGCTACATCCTGGCGGTCGCGCTGCTGCACATCTTCAACAACATCCAGATCCCGACCAGCCTGACGCACTCGTATTCGGTCTACGCCGGCGTGCAGGACGCGATGGTGCAGTGGTGGTACGGCCACAACGCGGTGGGCTTCTTCCTCACCGCCGGCTTCCTCGGGATGATGTACTACTACATCCCGCGGCAGGCCGAGCGCCCGGTCTACAGCTACCGCCTGTCGATCGTGCACTTCTGGGCGCTGATCTTCACCTACATGTGGGCCGGCCCGCACCACCTGCACTACACCGCGCTGCCCGACTGGGCGCAGAGCGTGGGCATGGTCTTCAGCCTGGTGCTGCTGGCGCCCAGCTGGGGCGGCATGATGAACGGCATCATGACGCTCAGCGGCGCCTGGTACAAGCTGCGCGACGACCCGATCCTGAAGTTCCTGATCGTCAGCCTGTCCTTCTACGGCATGTCGACCTTCGAAGGGCCGATGATGTCGATCAAGACGGTCAACGCGCTGAGCCACTACACCGACTGGACCGTCGGCCACGTGCACAGCGGCGCGCTCGGCTGGGTCGGCTTCATCACCATGGGTTCGATGTACTACCTGATCCCGCGGCTGTTCGGGCGCAAGCAGATGTACAGCCCGCGCGCCATCGAGCTGCACTTCTGGATCGCCACCATCGGCGTGGTGCTGTACATCGCCGCGATGTGGATCGCCGGTGTGATGCAGGGCCTGATGTGGC
>DAORHX010000690.1:0-2096 GCA_035438245.1 Rubrivivax sp. | reverse complement strand
TCGGGCTCGCCGGCCATCAGGTTCAGGAAGCGCACCATCGCGGCCTTGCTGTCGAGCATGGCCTCGTCCATGTTGATGTCGATGACCTGCGCGCCGTTCTCCACCTGCTGGCGCGCCACGCTCAAGGCGCCTTCGAAATCACCGGCCAGGATCAGACGCGCGAAGGCCTTCGAGCCGGTGACGTTGGTGCGTTCGCCAATGTTGACGAACAACGAGTTCGCATCGATCAGCACCGGCTCCAGGCCGGACAGCTTCATGGGCGGGGGGGTGGCAGGCATGCGCGCTCCGGAAGTCGTGAGCGAGCGCCGTTGCCGTTGCGCCGGCGGCGGTGCCGGCGCCCTTCCGAGCCTGGCGGCTGGGCAGCCGTCGCAACGCTCCTCGGAAGCCGTCGCATTCTAGGGTCGGCGCCTTTAGACTGCGCGGCATGAGCCTCATCGTGTCGGAGCAACCGGTGGGATATGCACTGAAGAAGCCGCGCATGACGGCGGCCGAGTTCCTGGCCTGGGACGAGAGTCAGAGAGAAAAGCACGAGTTCGTGCGCGGCGAGGTGTTCCTGATGACCGGCGGTGTCGACCGCAACTACACCGTGGCGTTGAACCTGGCGATTGCGCTGCGCCAGCACCTGAGTGGCACCCCTTGCCGCGTCTACGGCAGCGACGTCAAGCTGCGCGTCGAGGCCGCGGACTGCTACTTCTATCCTGACCTGATGGTCACCTGCAGCGCCGCCGACGCCGCCGACCGGCTGATCAAGCGCGAGCCGGTGCTGGTCGTCGAGGTGCTGTCGCCGTCGACCGCGGCCTTCGACCGCGGCGACAAGTTCGCCGACTACCGCACGCTGGGCAGCCTGCGCGAATACCTGCTGGTCGACGTCGACCGGCGCCGCTGCGAGCTGTACCGGCTGGGTGCCGATGGCCTGTGGGTGCTGCACCCCGGCGCATCGGGCGAAGGCGTGCGGCTGGACAGCGTCGACCTGACGGTGCCCGGCCAGGCTCTGTGGGCCGAGCTCGAGCCCGACGCGCCGGCCGCTGCCGCCTGAATCAGTCCCGCAGCAGCGCCATCAGCTCCTCGGCGCGCAGCGGTGCGCCGCCGTCCTGGCCGGCGAGCAGGCCCTCGGCGAGCTGGCGCTTGTCGTGGTGCAGGCCGACGATGCGCTCCTCCACCGAGCCGGCGGTCACCAGCCGGTAGACGGTGACCGGCCGCTGCTGGCCGATGCGGTGCGCGCGGCCCATCGCCTGGTCCTCGGCGGCCGGGTTCCACCACGGGTCGGCGATGACCACGTAGTCGGCCGCGGTCAGGTTCAGGCCGAAGCCGCCGGCCTTCAGGCTGATCAGGAACAGCTCGCCCTCGCCGCGCTGGAACGCGGCCACGCGCTCGGCGCGCGCCGCCGCCGGCGTGCTGCCGTCCAGGTACTGGTAGCGCAGCCCCGCGGCATCGAGCCGCTCGGCCAGCAGCTTCAGGAAGTCGGTGAACTGGCTGAACACCAGCGCCTTGTGCTGCGCCTCCACCAGCTCGGCAGCCAGCGCTTCGAAGGCCTGCACCTTGGCGCCGACCATGCCCAGCTCGGGCGCGGCCAGCCGCGGATCGCAGGCGGCGCGCCGCAGCCGCGTCAGTTCGGCCAGCGCGTTGAAGGCACTGCGCTGGTCGGCCACGTCGAGCGCGGCGATGCGCTCGACCGCGCTGCGCCGCGCCGCTTCCAGGAACGCGCGCTCCTCGGGGCCGGGCTCGACGCGGTGGACGATCTCGGTGCGCGGCGGCAGGTCGGTCAGCACCTGCGCCTTGGTCCGGCGCAGCAGGAACGGCGCCACCAGCCGGCGCAGCCGCGAGCGCGCCTGGTCGTTGCGCTGGCGCTCGATCGGGTTGGCGAAACGTTCGCCGAAGCGCTGGCTGCTGCCCAGCAGCCCGGGGTTCAGCAGGTTCATGATCGACCACAGGTCGGCCAGCCGGTTCTCCACCGGCGTGCCCGACAGCGCCACGCGGAACCCGGCGCGCAGCGTGCCCACCGCCTTGGCGCGCTGCGTCGCCGCGTTCTTCAGCGCCTGCGCCTCGTCGAGCACCAGCGTCGCCCAGTCGCGCTCGGCCAAGGCCTCGGCGTCGCG
>DAORHX010000689.1:0-2098 GCA_035438245.1 Rubrivivax sp. | reverse complement strand
CTGGCGCTGCTGGCGCGCGTCGCCGCCGGCTGCCGTGACCGGCCGGTGCTGCTGGCGGTGACGACACGGCCGCAGTGCGAGGCCTTCGACGCCGCGCGCCGCGCCCATGCCGCGGACCTGCCGGCCCTGACGCTCGACCTGAACACGCTGGCCGCGGCCGACGCGCAGGCGCTGGCACGGCATCTGGCCGGCGACGATGCCGAGCTGGCGCGGCGCTGTGCCGAACGCGCCGGCGGCAACCCGCTGTTTCTCGAGCAACTGCTGCACGCCGCCGGCGAGGCGCTGGGCGATGCGCTGCCGGGGTCGATCCAGTCGCTGGTGCTGGCGCGGCTGGACCGGCTGGCGCCGGCCGACAAGGCCGCCGTGCAGGCGGCGTCCGTACTGGGCCAGCGCGTCGATCGAGGCGCCTGGGGCGCGCTGGTCGATGCCCCGCGCCTCGAAGCCCTGGTCGAGGCCGGCCTGCTGCGCCCGGACGACGAGGACGCACTGTTCGTGCATGCGCTGATCCGCGACGGCGCCTATGCCTCGCTGCTGAAGACGCGCAAGCGCGAGCTGCACCAGCGCGCCGCCGCCTGGTACGCGGCACGCGACGCCGGGCTGCATGCCGAGCATCTGGCGCTGGCCGAAAGCCCGCAGGCCGCGGCCGCGTTCGGCGAAGCCGCGCGCGCCGCGCTGCAACGCTGGCGTTATGCCGAAGCGCAGGCCCTGGCCGAACGGGGGCTGCGCTGCGCCGGTGGCGACGCCGAGCGGCATCGGCTGTCGATGCTGCTCGGCGAGACGCTGCGCGAGCAGGGTCGCAATGCCGACGCGCTGGCGGCCTTCACGCAGGCTCGCGACGCGGCGTCGACCCCTGCCGAGGCCGCGCAGGCGCACTACGAGATGGCGGGCGTGCAGCGGCTGCTGGCGCAGGTCGACGCCGCATGGCAGTCGCTGGACGCCGCCGAGCCGATCGCGCGCCAGATCGACGCGAGCCGCCTGCGCTCGGGCATCCACTACCTGCGCGGCAACCTGCTCTTCGCGCGTGGCGATGCCGCAGGCTGCACGCGCGAGCACCAGCAGGCGCTGCAGCTGGCGCAGGCCTGCGGCGACGCGCTGGCCGAAGCACAGGCGCTGTCGGGGCTGGGCGACGCGCACTATGCCGCCGGGCGCATGCATTCGGCGCTGGCCGCGTTCGAGCACTGCGTCGCCGCCTGCGAACGCGCCGGCGTGCTGCGCTTCGCGGTGATGAACCGCGCCATGCTCGCCTGGTGCTGCTACTGGCACGGCCGCGCCGACGACTGCCAGCGCGAGATGCAGGCCGCCTGCGATGCGGCCATCGCGCTGCAGCACCGCAATGGCGAGGCGATGGCCGTCGAGTCGATGGGCCTGATGCAATGCTGGATGGGCGACCCCGAGGCCGTCGCGACGCTGCAGCGTGCCATCGAGCTGTCGCAGACGGTCGGCATGCGGCGCTTCGAGATGGTCAGCCGCGTCGGCTTGGCCGCGGCGCTGCGGCTGGGCGGCGCACGCGACGAGGCGCTGACGACGGCGCGCGAAGCCTGGCACCAATGCGAGGACCTGGGTGCGCAGGCCTTCGCCGGGCCGCTGGCACTGATCCAGATCGCCGCCGCGACGCATGGCGCCGATGAGTCCGAGGCCACGCTGGCGCAGGCCGAGGCCCTGCTGGGCCAGGGCACGGTCGCGCACAACCATCTGTTCGGCCTGCCCGAAGCGATGCGGCTGCGCCTGGCGCAGGGCCGTCACGACGAGGTGCTGCGGATGGCCGCGCAGCTGGATGAATTCGGCCGCGAAGAGCCGTGCCTGTGGGTCACCCACCACGCGGCGACGGCACGCGCGCTGGTGCGCGCGGCGCGCTCGCCCGACGACGCCGGGCTGCACGACGATCTGCAGCGGCTGCTCGACGAGGCGCAGGACGCGCGGCTGTTGCTCAGCGTGCGCGATCTGCGGCATGCGCTGGACGAAGAGCGGGCGGCGCCGTCACGTCGCTGATCCGGTCCGACCCGGCAGACGGGCCGCGGCCGGCCCCTGACGCCCGCCCGCTCACGGCGCAAAGCCGCCGAATTCCAACAGCCAACGTCGTCGCGCTTCGGCACGGCGC
>DAORHX010000688.1:0-2104 GCA_035438245.1 Rubrivivax sp. | reverse complement strand
AACCACGTGAGCTTCGTCGACGGCTTCCTCGTCGGCGCGGCCGTGCGGCGGCCGGGCCTCGGCTGACGCGGCGCCCGCGGTCGAAGGGGATCCTCCGCGCGGGCGAGCCGCCGCTGCGCCGGTTCACTCGGCCAGCATCTGGCGCAGCGCAGCCGGCCTGAAGGGCTTGGGCAGCCCCGACGCGCTGCGGCAGATCGAACGCGGCGAGCCGTTCGACCTGCTGTTCACCGACGTCGTGGTGCCGGGCATGTCGGGGCGCGAACTCGCCGACACGCCGCGGCGACCTTGCGCGCGCCGTGCGCCTGGCGCTCGAGCGGCCGCCGGGCTGAGGACGCGCAGCGCGACGCGCCAAGCCGCCGAACTCCGATGCTTCACCGCAGAGGAAAGGGGGACGCGGAGGTGGCGCAGAGGAGGACCCTTGTATGTATTCCCTCTGCGTCCTCTGCGTCCTGCGGTGAACGAATCCGGCCGCCTTGCGCGGCGACCGGCCAGCCTCGACGCTACCGGTGCTTGAACGCCGGCTTGCGCTTGGCGACGAAGGCGTCCATGCCTTCCTTCTGGTCCTCGGTGGCGAACAGCGAATGGAACAGCCGGCGCTCGAACAGCACGCCGTCGGCCAGCGTGCCCTCGAAGGCGCGGTTCACGCTTTCCTTGGCCATCATCAGGCTCGGCGCGCTCAGGCCGCAGATCGTCTGCGCCACGGCCAGCGCCTCGGCCAGCAGCTTGTCGGCCGGCACGACGCGTGACACCAGGCCGGCGCGCTCGGCCTCGGCGGCGTCCATCATGCGCGCGGTCAGCACCAGGTCCATCGCCTTGGCCTTGCCGACGGCCCGCGGCAGCCGCTGCGTGCCGCCGGCGCCGGGGATGATGCCCAGCTTGATCTCCGGCTGGCCGAACTTCGCCGAATCGGCGGCGATGACGATGTCGCACATCATCGCCAGCTCGCAGCCCCCGCCGAGCGCGAAGCCGGCCACCGCGGCGATCACCGGCTTGCGCACCTGGCGGATCGTCTCCCAGTTGCGCGTGATGAAGTCGCCCCGGTAGGCGTCCATGTAGGTCTTCGTCGCCATCGCGCCGATGTCGGCGCCGGCGGCAAAGGCCTTGTCGCTGCCGGTGATGACGATGCAGCCGATCGCGTCGTCGCGGTCGAAGCCGGCCAGCGCCGCGCCCAGTTCGTCCATCAGCGCGTCGTTCAACGCGTTCAGCTGCGCCGGGCGGTTCAGCCGGATCAGCGCGCAGCGTCGCGCGCCGTCGCCCTGCACTTCGGTGAGGATGTTCTGGTAGCTCATGGCGGTCCTTCGTAGGTGGGCGGCAACTATAAGTCCGGGCTTCAGCGTGTTGCCGGCACGGCCGGCGCCGGCGGCGCTTCCTGCTGCGGCAGCCGCTCGAGCATCAGGTCGATGTAGGTGGCCTCGTCCTGGCGGATCAGCAGCCGCACCGGCAGGTATTGCAGCGTCGGCGCGAACCAGGCGTCGGCCACCAGCTCGCGGTTCGGCCGCAGCTCGCGCCGCGGCTTCAGGTGGAAGGTCGGCAGCGGACCGACCGGCGTGTCCAGCGCCACCTGCTCGACGACTTCGTAGGACCAGCGGTCCACGTTGGTCGGCAGCGCCAGCGGCAGCTCGATGCGCTGCCCCACCCGCAGCAGCTGCGGCTGCGTCGTGAACAGCCAGGTCAGCTGCACGAACTGGCTGGCCGCGTCCTGCATGCCGTCGATGCGCGGCAGCTGCCTGCCGTTGGGCAGCAGCACGTGGTCGCCGTCGAAGACGATGGTGCGCCGGCGCAGCTCGCGGAACAGCGCGCGTGTCTCCTCTTCGTAGCGCTGCGGGCGCAGGCCCTGCTCGCCGAGCTGCCCGTCGCTGCTCATGCGCCGGCCGACCAGCGGCGCCGCCTGCGCGCCGACCCAGACATCCAGATGCACCTGGTAGCGCGTGCCGACGCGCACCCACTCGACCTGCGCACCACCGACGACCTCGCCGCGGTAGTTGCCGCTGAGCCGGTAGCTCAGGCGCGTCGACGGCGGCCATTCGAAGGCCACTGCGGCCGAAGCGGCCGAAGCGGCCGGCGACGCGGCGGCGACCTCGGGCGTCGGCGGCGCCTCGACCGG
>DAORHX010000687.1:0-2112 GCA_035438245.1 Rubrivivax sp. | reverse complement strand
GGGGGCGCTGGTGCTGAGCCTGGGCTGCCTGCTGTTCGGCTATGTCGCGCTGGGCAGCCTGGTCATCCAGCAGGTGGCCTGGGTGACCATCGTCGGCGCCACCACCTACCTGCTGGCCGCCTTCATCGACGACGCCTGCACCAGCTGGCTCGGCGCTGCGGCGAGCGCCGACGCGGCGCTGCAGGTGTCGTCCACGCGCCGCCAGGCGGCGGTGCTGGTGTCGGCGGCCGGCCGCGTGGTGCTGGTGCTCGCCGCGATCAGCCTGGTGCTCGGACGCTTCGCGCAGGCGCCGGTGGAGCTGTTCACGCGCGTCGGCGGCCTGCGCGACGGCATCACCATCGGCTCGGTGCGACTGCTGCCGGGCGACGTGCTGCATGCGCTGGTCGTGCTGGCGCTCGGCGTCGCGGCGGTGCGCATGCTGCAGCGCTGGCTGCTGCAGCGCTACCTGCCCACCACCGGGCTGGACGAAGGCATGCGCAGTTCGATGGCCACGCTGCTCGGTTATGCCGGGCTGGTGGTGGTGGTGGCGCTGGCGCTGTCGGCGATGGGTCTGGGCCTGGAGCGCGTGGCCTGGGTGGCGAGCGCGCTGTCGGTGGGCATCGGCTTCGGGCTGCAGGCGGTGGTGCAGAACTTCGTCTCGGGCCTGATCCTGCTCACCGAGCGGCCGGTGAAGGTCGGCGACTGGGTGTCGCTGGGCGGCGTCGAAGGCGACATCCGGCGCATCAACGTGCGCGCCACCGAGATCCAGACCGGCGACCGGGCGACGGTGATCGTGCCGAACTCCGAGTTCATCACCAAGGTGGTGCGCAACGTCACGCTGCAGAACCCACTCGGGCTGGTGCAGATCAAGCTGCCGCTGCCGGCCGACAGCGATGCCGAGCAGGTGCGCGCGCTGATCCTCGCGGCCTTTCAGATGAACGAAGACGTGCTCGACGTCCCCGCGCCGAACGTGCTGCTGGACAGCGTGGACAGCAGCAACCTGGTCTTCAACGCCACCGGCTCGGTGGCCTCGCCGCGCCTGGCGGCGAGCGTCAGGAGCGCGCTGCTGTTCGACATCCTGGCGCGGCTGAAGGCGCAGGGGCTGAGCCTGGGCCGGCCGCCGACGATGGTGTTGCGCGAGCCGCCGCCTGCGGACGAGCCGCCTGCGGTCGGACCAGGGCCGCTCCCGGCGTCGAGCTGAGCGCGCGGCTTCAGCCGCGCTCGAAGCGGAACACCGCCAGGCTGGCCAGCAGGTTGGGCCAGCGGCGCACGACGCGGCCCTGCTGCAGGCCGAAGCTGTCGCTGACGCGCAGCCCCAGCTTGTGCGCCAGCAGCTCGAAGTCGGCGTGCGTGCCGACGCGGATGTTCGGCGTGTCGTACCACTGGTAGGGCAGCGCCTTGGTCACCGGCATGCGCCCGGCGAGCACGCTGAAGCGGTTCGGCCAGTGCGCGAAGTTCGGGAAGCTGACGATGCCGATGCGCCCGACACGTGCGGTCTCGCGCAGCATCTCCTCGATGTGGCGCAGGTTCTGCAGCGTCTCCAGCTGCAGCACGACGTCGAAGCTGGCGTCCTCGAACAGCGCCAGCCCCTCCTCCAGGTTGAGCTGGATGACGCTGACACCGCGCCGCGCGCAGGCCAGCACGTTGGCGTCGGCGATCTCGATGCCGTAGCCGCTGCAGCCGCGGTGGCGCTGCAGGTGCTCGAGCAGCTCGCCGTCGCCGCAGCCCAGGTCGAGCACGCGCGAGCCCGGCGGCACCAGGCCGGCGATGATCTCCAGGTCGGCGCGCTCGCTCATGCCTCGGGCCTGAATTCGCTTTTCACTTCAGCCCCTCGCTCACCACGCGCTCGAAGTAGGCGCGCAGCACGCCGTGGTAGCGCGCATCGTCGAGCAGGAAGGCGTCGTGGCCGTGCGGCGCGTCGATCTCGGCGTAGCTGAGCTGGATGCGGTTGTCGACCAGCGCCTTGACGATCTCGCGCGAGCGCGCCGGCGCGAAGCGCCAGTCGGTGCTGAAGCTGACCAGCAGGAAACCGATGTCGCGCGCCGGCTGGAAGGCGCGCGCCAGGTCGTCGCCGGCGGCGCGCGCCGGGTCGAAGTAGTCGAGCGCGCGCGTGATCAGCAGGTAGGTGTTGGC
>DAORHX010000686.1:0-2115 GCA_035438245.1 Rubrivivax sp. | reverse complement strand
CACCGGCACCGGCACCGGCACCGGCACCGGCGCGGCCGCGGTGCGGCGCGAGCGCAGCCGCTCCTCGCGACGGCGCTGCTGCAGCGCGTCCAGCACGCGGTCGGGCGTGGCCGGCAGTTCGCGCAGGCGGATGCCGACCGCGTCGAAGATCGCATTGCACAGCGCCGGCGGGAAGCCGTGCAGCGCGCCTTCGCTGGCCTCCTTCGCGCCGAAGGGCCCCAGCGGGTCCATGCTGTGCACCAGGTGCACCTCGATCGGCGGCGACTCGGCGATGGTCGGGATGCGGTAGTCGAGGAAGTTCGGCCGCAGCGGCAGGCCTTCGTGGTGCTGCGTCTCCTCGCTCAGGGCCTGGCCCATGCCCATCCACACGGCGCCCTGCACCTGGCCTTCGACGGCCAGCGGGTTGATCGCGAAGCCGCAGTCGTGCGCCACCCAGACCTTGTCGACATGCACGACGCCGGTGTCGGTGTCGACGCTGACCTCGACCGCCTGCGCCGCATACGAGAAGCCGGCGGTCGAGCCGACCGCGGCGCCGCGGAACTTGCCACCCTGGGTTTCCGGCGGCGTCGACCACGCGCCCTTGACGGTGATCGTGCCGCTGTCGGCCAGCGCCGCCTCGACCACCTGGTTGAAGTTCAGCAGCCGGTCGGTGCCGACGACGCTGCAGCATTCGCCGGCCCAGTCGATCTGCTCGGGCCCGACCTCGAGCTTGCGCGCGGCCGCCTCGACCAGCAGGCGCTTGAGCGACTCGGCCGCGCGCAGCGCCGCGTTGCCGACCATGAAGGACACGCGCGACGAGTACGAGCCGTTGTCCTTCGGCGTCAGCGCGCTGTCGGTGGCGATCACGCGGATGCGCGCCAGCGGCAGCATCAGCACCTCGGCCACCACCTGCGCGAGCAGCGTCGACGACCCCTGGCCGATGTCGGACGCGCCGGTGAGGATGGTGATGCCGGCGTCGAAGTCCAGCTTCAGGTTGACCACGGCATGCGGCTCGCCGCTCCAGTGCACCGGCTTGGCCGAGCCCGAGACATAGTGCGAGCAGGCCAGGCCCAGCCCGCGCTTCACGCCGGGCGCCGCGGGCAGCCGGCTCTTGCGGGCCTTCCAGCCCGACGCCTGTTCGACCCAGTCCAGGCACGCCGGCAGGCCGTAGGAATTGACCTGCAGGTCGTTCAGCGTGCGGTACGGCGCGTCGATCAGGTTGGCGCGGCGCACGGCGAACGGGTCCAGATCGAGCAGCGCCGCCATCTCGTCGAGCAGCGACTCGAAGGCATGGCGCACGTCGACCGCGCCATGGCCGCGCATCGCGCCGCACGGCGGCAGGTTGGTGTAGACGCGGAAACCCCGAAAGCGCACCGCGCCGACGCGGTACAGCGCGTGCAGCAGCGCGCCGGCGTAGAGGATCGTCACCAGCCCGTAGCCGCCGTAGGCGCCGCCGCGCTGCACGACCTCGGCATCGACCGCGGTGATCTGGCCGCGCCGCGTCATGCCGAGCTTCAGCCGGATGTCGGTGGCCGGCCGACCGCGGTGCGTGAGGAACGCGTCCTCGCGCGTGCAGTGCATCGCCACCGTGCCGCGCGCCGCGCGCGCCAGCGCGGCGGTGACCATCTCGAAGTTCAGCGGCTCGACGCGGTGGCCGAAGCCGCCGCCGACGCAGGGCTTGATGACGCGGATGCGCGAGCTGTCCAGCCCCAGCACCTGCGCCAGCGTCAGGTGCAGGTAGTACGGCACCTGCGTCACCGAATGGATGGTCAGCCGCTCGCTCTCGGCGTCCCACGACGCGACCGAGGCGTTCAGCTCGATCTGGCCGTGCGCGACCTCGGCATACGCGGTGCGGCGTTCGAGCACCAGGTCGGCCGCCGCCATGCCGGCGTCGACGTCGCCGAAGTCCTGCTCGACCTGGCGCTCGATGTTGCCGCGGCGGTTGTCGTGCAGCAGCTCGGCGCCGTCGGCGCGCGCGTCGGCGGACGTGAAGTAGGCTGGCAGCGGCTCGATGTCGAGCCGGATCGCCCGCAGCGCCGCTTCGGCGGTGGCCTCGTCGACCGCCGCCACCGCCACCAGCGGCTCGCCGCGGTAGCGCACGCGATCGCGCGCCAGCGGCCATTCGTTCTGCGCGAT
>DAORHX010000685.1:0-2136 GCA_035438245.1 Rubrivivax sp. | reverse complement strand
ACAGGCCGGTGCGCAACGCGACACCGGGCGTGGCGCCGAACAGCCGCGTCAGCGCGGCGACGAGCACGAACTTGGCGACCACCGGCAGGCTGGTCAGCGCCAGCACCAGCAACCAGTGGTCGAGCACCGGGCGCCAGTCGAGCTTCATGCCGACGGTGATGAAGAACAGCCCCAGCAGCACGTCGTGGAACGGCCGGATGTCGGTCTCCACCTGGTGCTTGTATTCGGTCTCGGCCACCAGCATGCCGGCGACGAAGGCGCCGAGCGCCAGCGACAGCCCGGCGTGCTCGGTCAACCAGGCCAGGCCCAGGGTGACCAGCAGCAGGTTCAACACGAACAACTCGTCGCTCTTGCGCCGCGCGACCAGCGTCAGCCACCAGCGCATCACGTGCTTGCCGCCGGACAGCAGCAACGCCAGCAGCGCGGCCGCCTTCATCATCCCCACCGCGATGGCCAGCGCCATGTCGCTGCCACTGTTGTCCAGCGCCGGGATCAGCACCAGCAGCGGCACCACCGCCAGATCCTGGAACAGCAGCACACCGAGCACACGGCGCCCGTGCTCGCTTTCCAGTTCGAGCCGCTCGGCCATCATCTTCATGACGATCGCCGTGCTCGACATCGCCATCGCGCCGCCCAGCACCACCGAGCCCTGCCAGCCCATCTGCCACGGCATCGACGTCGACGAGAAGATCCACACCAGCAGGCCGTGGCCGAGCACGGTGCCGACCATCGTCAGCGCCACCTGCGACAGGCCGAGCCCGAACACCAGCGAGCGCATGCTGCGCAGCTTCGGCAGATTGAATTCCAGCCCGATGACGAACATCAGGAAGACCACGCCGAACTCGGCCAGGTACTTGATGTTCGCCGTGTCACGCGCCAGGGCCAGCGCGTTCGGCCCGATCAGCACGCCCACCACCAGGTAGCCGAGCATCGGCGGCAGCTTCAGCGAGCGGCAGACGACCACGCCGAGCACCGCGGCGACCAGGTACAGCAGGGCGAGTTCGAGCGTGGTGGCCATGAGGCGGCGGGGGCGACGGGCCCGCCCGCGGGCGTGACAGGCTCCTAGAATGCCGCGATGCTATCGGAGCCGATCGACGTGAATTCCGGGCGCCGCTTCGATGCGCAGCGCGCGTTGCAGCTGGCCGCGCGCACGTTCGAGATCGAGGCGCAGGCGTTGCAGGCGCTGGCCGCGCGGCAGGGCGAGGGCTTCGCGCGCAGCGTGCAGGCGATGCTCGACGGCCGCGGCCGCACCATCGTCATGGGCATGGGCAAGAGCGGCCATGTCGGCCGCAAGATCGCCGCGACGCTGGCGTCCACCGGCACGCCGGCGTTCTTCGTGCACCCGGCCGAAGCCAGTCATGGCGACCTCGGCATGGTCACGCCCGGTGACGTCGTGCTGGCCATCTCCAACAGCGGCGAGAGCGACGAGCTGGCGGCGATCCTGCCCGCGCTGCGGCGCATCGGCGTGACCCTGCTGGCGATGACCGGCCGGGCCGACTCGACGCTGGCGCGCCATGCCGACCATGTGATCAGCAGCGCGGTCGACCAGGAAGCCTGCCCGATGAACCTGGCGCCGACCGCCAGCACCACCGCGCAGATGGCGCTCGGCGATGCGCTCGCCGTGGCGCTGCTCGACGCCCGCGGCTTCCGCGAGGAAGACTTCGCGCGCTCGCACCCGGGCGGCAGCCTCGGCCGCAAGCTGCTGATGCACGTGCGCGACCTGATGCGCTCGGGCAGTGCGCTGCCGCGCGTCGGCCCGCGTGCCAGCTTCATCGAGATGCTCGGCGAGATGACCGGCAAGGGCCTGGGCTTCACGGCCATCGTCGATGCCGACGAGCGTGCGCTCGGCATCTTCACCGACGGCGACCTGCGCCGCCTGATCGAGCGCGGCGCCGACCTGCGCGCGCTGCATGCCGAGGACGTGATGCATCGCCAGCCGCGCTGCATCGGCGTCGACGCGCTGGCCGTCGACGCGGCGCAGATCATGGAGCGGCACCGCGTCACCAGCGTGCTCGCGGTCGACGCCGACGGCCGGCTGGTCGGCGCGTTGAACTCGAACGACCTGATGCGCGCCAAGGTCATCTAGTGTAGTGTTGCATTCTGTTTGGAACTTAAGCGCGCGTTGGCCCGAATGAC
>DAORHX010000684.1:0-2138 GCA_035438245.1 Rubrivivax sp. | reverse complement strand
GGTGCAGCAGGTTGCCCTGCGCGTCGGCCTGCGGCTGCGGCACCGGCAGGCCGCGCCGCGCCAGGTGCTGCATGTAGCGCAGATAGAACGGCAGCTGCTCGCTGCCCAGCCGCTCGAACAGCGTCAGCACCCACTCGCCGCGCTCGCTGCTGACGAAGTAGTTGGTGTTCTCGATGCCGGCACCGATGCCGCACAGCGCGCTGATGCGCCCGTGCCCCAGGCCGCGCACGAAGGCGTCGGCCTGCTCGAAGCCCACCTCGGTGTAGACCGCCATGCGCGCGCCGCGCGTTCAGAAGGACAGCACTTGCCAGAGCGAGCGCCCCTCTGAACGGCGGTCCTGCGCGACGTCGCGCCCGTCGGTCGACGTGCCGATCTCGTAGGCCGGCGCGCCGGGCAGCTTCGAGCGCACGACGATGCGCCGCGTCTGGCCGCGCACGCGCAGCTCCTCGATGCGCACCGACTCGTCCTCGCTGACCGTGGGCTGCACTGCGGGCTCGTTGCCGCGCTGCGGCACCTCGGCGGCGGCCGGCGCCGGGCTCTGTGCCCAGCTCGGGGCACACAGGCACAGGGCGGCGGCGGCATGGCGCATCGACATGCGGCGATTCTAGGCCGGCCCCTGGCGCGGCGGCGTGGCCTGCAGCAGCGCCGCCACGCCGAGGCCCAGTCCCTGCAGCGCCTTGGCCAGGGCCGCGGCATCGATGTCCAGCGGCTGCACGCGCTCGGCGTGCACCAGCACCACGCTGCCCGACCAGACGTCGGGTGCGCCGGGCAGGTACAGCACGGCGCGGCCGTCGTCCAGCCGCTCGATGTCGAAGGCGAACTGCTGCTGGTCGTCGAAGCTGACGAGCACCGGCTTCAGCACGCGCTGCCCGAGCGCGCCGTGCAGGCCTTGCGACATCGCCTTGATCACCGAGTAGCGCGGGTACAGCGTCTGCAGCCGCGCCTCGAAGCGTGCCGAGAAGGCGCGGCCGACCGCGGCGCGCGCCAGCAGTCCGGCGCCGAAGCACAGCAGCAGCAGCAGCGCCAGCGCCGCGACGCCGGCGAGCGCGACGCCGCCGACGTTCTGCCACGGCAGCAGCGCGACCAGCGGGTTCACCGCCCGTGCGGTCAAGGCCACGCCCTGGCCGAGCACGACCAGCACGACGACCAGCGGCAACAGGAACACGACCCCGCCGATCAGCGTGGTGGTGAGGGGCTTCAGCGATCGGGTCATGGTGTGCAGACTCATCAGGCGGACGGCGATGGCGCGCAGCTTAGCTGCCCGACAATCGGCCTTATGAGCGACAAGACGATGCTGCTGGTCGACGGCTCCAGCTACCTGTACCGCGCGTACCACGCGCTGCCCGACCTGCGCAGCGCCGACGGCTTCCCGACCGGCGCCATCCACGGCGTGCTGGCGATGATGAAGTGGCTGCGCGAGCGCTACCCGGCCGAACACGCGGTGTGCGTGTTCGACGCGAAGGGGCCGACCTTCCGCGACGCCTGGTACGCCGACTACAAGGCCACGCGCGCACCGATGCCCGAGGCGCTGGCGCAGCAGATCGCGCCGATCCACGAGGCGGTGCGGCTGCTCGGCTGGCCGGTGCTCGAGGTGCCGGGCATCGAGGCCGACGACGCCATCGGCACGTTGGCCTGCATCGCCGCCGCCGGCGGCCACCAGGTGCTGATCTCCACCGGCGACAAGGACCTGGCGCAGCTGGTGACGCCGCAGGTGACGCTGATGAACACCATGTCCAAGCCGCCCGAGGTGCTGGACGTGCAGGCGGTGCAGGCCAAGTTCGGCGTGCCGCCCGAGCGCGTGGTCGACTACCTGACGCTGGTCGGCGACAGCGTGGACAACATTCCCGGCGTCGACAAGGTGGGCCCGAAGACGGCCGCGAAGTGGCTGGCCGAGTACGGCTCGCTCGACGGCGTCGTCGCCGCGGCGCCGCGCATCGGCGGTGCGGTCGGCGAGAACCTGCGCCGCGCGCTCGACTGGCTGCCGACCGGCCGCAAGCTGGTGACCGTGCGCACCGACTGCGACCTGGCGGCGCACATCGATGGCTGGCCGTCGCTCGATGCGCTGGCCTTGCGCGAGGTCGACCGCGCCGGGCTGCTCGACTTCTTCGCGCGCTACGGCTTTCGCGCGTGGCGCAAGG
>DAORHX010000683.1:0-2138 GCA_035438245.1 Rubrivivax sp. | reverse complement strand
AGCGCAGCGGCGTGGCCGCACTGCTGCGCGGGCAGCCCGGCGCGCAGGCGGCCGACAGCGCCGCGCTGCAGCGTGTGCTGGTCGGTCTGTCGCAGCTGCTGATCGACGTCTCGCAGGTCGCCGAGGTGAGCTTGAGGCCGCTGCTGGTCGGCAGCGACGGCGTGCTCGCCATGCAGGCGCAGGTGCTGCTGAGCGTCGCCGCGCCGGCCGGTGCGCTGAACTTCGCCATCCGCCCCTATCCGTCGCACCTGGTGGAGACGCTGCCGTGGCGCGGCGGCACGCTGACGCTGCGGCCGATCCGTCCGGAGGACGAGGTGCAGCACACCACCTTCCTCAGCAAGATGGACCCGGCCGACGTGCGCATGCGCGTGTTCTACAGCCGCCGCAGCATCGAGCGCAGCGAGCTGGCGCGGCTGACGCAGATCGACTATGCGCGCGAGATGGCCTTCGTCGCCGTCGACAGCGGTCCGGACGGCGAGCCGCGCACGCTCGGCGTGGTGCGCGCCATCGCCGACGCCGACAACGCCAGCGCCGAGTTCGGCATCGTCATCCGCTCGGACATGAAGGGCCACGGCCTCGGCATGCTGCTGATGCAGCGCATCATCGACTATCAGCGCAGCCACGGCACGAGCAAGCTGGTGGCCACCGTGCTGGCCGAGAACACGCGCATGCTGCAGCTGGCGCAGCACCTGGGCTTCGTCGAGAAGGCCAGCGACGAAGGCGCCGGCGTGCGCTACGTCGAGCTGGCGCTTTGATCGGCAAGGCACACACCGCCGCCTCGCATGCGAACAGCCTTCGCCGCAAGAGGAAAGGAGGACGCGGAGGCGGCGCAGAGGAATGCATGACGGAGGCTTGCTCTGCGACACCTCTGCGCACTCTGCGTCTTCGCATTCTGGGCATGGGCGGCCCTGGTGCGAGGCCGGCCGCGTGGACAATACGGCCACAGGAGAAGACCCACGTGACCCCCACCGCCACCCCCGCCGCCAATCCATTTGCCGAGACGATGCCACCGCTGCAGCTGTTCTTCGGCCTGCGTGGCCGCGTGTCGCGGCGGCAGTTCTGGCTGTACGGCGTGCTCGCGCTGATCGGCCTGGCGATGATCGGCCACATGCTGCTGGGCATCGCGCGCGTGTCGCCGCGCAGCGCCGACCTGGTGGTCAACCTGCTGCTGCTGTGGCCGGCGCTGGCGGTGTCGGTGAAACGCTGGCACGACCGCGACAAGTCGGGCTGGTGGGTGCTGCTGAACCTGCTGCCGGTGATCGGCTGGCTGTGGGCGCTGATCGACAACGGCTTGCTGCGCGGCACGCCGGGCCCGAACCGCTACGGCGACGACCCGCTCGGGTGAGCGGCCCGCTGGTGGCGCGCCCGAGCGGGTGTCCGCAGCGGTGTCGATCAAGGCGCAAAGCGCAGCCATGGCTCGGGCCATGGCGAGCATTTGCAACGACGAGCGGCGCCGTGCGCACGAGCGGGCGTGGCGAAGGGCTTCACAGGCTCTCAGTACCGGCCGGTGACGCCGGCCACGCGCAGGTACAGCGCCGCGCACCAGGCGACGAAGCGCCGCGACAGGCTGCGCCGCCAGCCCTCGCGCAGCGGCGCCGCCTTGATCTCGTGCGACGCCGCCAGCGCGACCTCCAGGCGCACGCGCAGCTGCTGCGCGAAGGCCGCGTCGCGCACCACCGCATTGGCCTCCAGGTTGAGCAGCAGCGACAGCGGATCGATGTTCGAGCTGCCGACGGTGGCCCAGTCGGCGTCGACCACGGCCACCTTCGCATGCAGGAAGGCCGGCATGTATTCGAAGATGCGCACGCCCTGCGCCAGCAACTCGTCGTAGAGCACGCGCGCGGCCAGCGCCGCCAGCGGGTAGTCGACCTTGCCCTGCATCAGCAGGCGCACGCGCACGCCGCGCTGCGCGGCGGCGAGCAGGCTGCGCGTGAACGCGCGGCGCGGGTAGAAGTACGGGCAGGCGATGTCCACGCTGACACGCGCCGCGCGCACCGCCTCGATGTAGCGCCGCTCGATCGCGCGCCGCTGGCTGAAGTTGTCGCGCACGACGAACGCCACCTGCACCGGCTGCGGCGTGTCGGGCGGCATCGAGGTGGCCGACGGCGTGGCGCGCAGCTCGCGCAGCAGCTGCAGCG
>DAORHX010000682.1:0-2149 GCA_035438245.1 Rubrivivax sp. | reverse complement strand
CGCTGTGCGCCACGCGCAGCTGCTGGCGGCGCAGGCCTTCGGCACTGGTGTCCATCAGCACGCGCTCGCGCGCGGCCATCAGCGCGTGGTCGAGCGGGTCGCCCGGCAGCTTGGCGCCGGACAGCGCGATGCGCGCGCGCGCCTCGCTGATGCGTTCCACGGTCAGCGGGTGGCTGCGCAGGTACGGGAAGGCGCCGCTGTCGTTCAGCCGGTTGGCGGAGTCCAGCTTCTCGAACATCGTGGCCATGCCGCCGGCCGAGAAGCCGGCGTCGGTGAGCACGCCGAAGCCGACGCGGTCGGCCTCGCGCTCCATGTCGCGCGAATAGTTCAGCTGGCCCTGCGCCGCCGCCGCCTGCGAGCCGACCACCGCCGCCTGCACGCCGTCGGAGCTGCCGGCGCGGCTGGCGGCCAGCACGCCCAGGATCAGCCCGGCCAGGCTGAGCAGCGTGGTGCGCTGGCTGTTGACGACGCCGCGCGCGATGTGCCGCTGCGTGACGTGGCTCAGTTCGTGCGCCAGCACCGCGGCCAGCTCGTCGCTGGAGGCGGTGATGGCGATCAGCCCGAGGTGCACGCCGACGAAGCCGCCGGGCAGCGCGAAGGCGTTGACGCTGCGGTCCTGCACGAGGAAGACCTCGAAGGCGAGCTGCTGCGCGGTGTCGGGCGTGATCTCGCCGCGCTGTCTTGCCGCGTCGACCAGCGGACGCCACACGCGCTGCACGTAGTCGAGCAGCGGCGGGTCGTCGAGATAGGCCGGGTCGCGGCGGACCTCGCGCATGATCTGCTCGCCGAGCGTGCGCTCGGTGCCGACGCTGAACTCCTCGCCCGCCGCTTCGCCCAGCGCCGGCAGGCGCACCTGCGCCGTGGCCCACTGCAGCGGCAGGCCCGCGCACAGCGTGCCGGCGAGGAACAAGGCGCGCGCACGTGCCGAAATGGGCGTCGACATGGGGAGTGGCTTCAAACGCGTTGCGGCGAAGGCTGCAGCCCAGGGCGGGCGCAGCGTCGCCGCTATCATGACACCGGCATGTTTCCGGGTTGTGTTTGGGCCTCCACGCGCGCATGAGTTCCCCGCTGACGCATTTCGATACGCAGGGCCAGGCGCACATGGTCGATGTCTCGGCCAAGCCCGCGACACACCGCGTGGCGCGCGCCAGCGGCGTGATCCGCATGCAGCCGGCGACGCTGGCGCTGATCGCCTCGGGCAGCGCGAAGAAGGGCGACGTGCTTGGCATCGCCCGCATCGCCGCGATCCAGGGCGCCAAGCGCACCGCCGACCTCGTGCCGCTGTGCCACCCGCTGCCGATCACGCGTGTCGCGGTCGAGCTGGAGCTGGACGCCGCCGCGTCGCTGCTGCGCTGCACCGCGCAGGTGGAAACGCTCGGCCCCACCGGCGTCGAGATGGAGGCGCTGACCGCCGTGCAGGTGGGGCTGCTGACCGTCTACGACATGTGCAAGGCGGTCGACCGCGGCATGGTGATGGACGACATCCGGCTGCTGCGCAAGAGCGGCGGCAAGTCCGGCGAGTGGATCGCCGAGCGCTGAGCCTTCAGCGCAGGTAGTCGCGCCACGCCGGCGGCGACGCCGGCGGCTGGCACTGGAACGGCGGCTCGCCGGCCGCTTCGGGCGCGTCGCACGGCGCGAAGAAGTCGTCCGACTGCGGGTTGCGGAACTCGCGCAGCCGCTGCGCCAGGTGCCGCGCCTTGTCCAGTTCGCCGGCGCGCGCCAGCGCACGCGCCCAGGCGATCATCAGCCGCGTGTCCATCAGGTAGTGCGGCGCCTGCTCGAACGCGGGGTCCGCCGCCGGCACCGCATCGTCGATGGTGACGGCCGCATAGCCGGCGTGGTGCGCGAACAGCCAGCTGCGCCGGCCGGCATCGATGCGCTGCTGCAGCGTGCTGCCGTCGCGCGGCGGGGCGAAGATCATCGCCACCCGCGCATAGTCGGCCAACGCCCATGCGCTGCCGACGACCAGCAGCACGCCGCCGGCGAACAGCCCGCGCGCCGGCGCCCGCTGCAGCGGGGATGTCGCCGCGGCCGGCCGGCCGAGCACATGGCCGAACAGCCACGCCGCCGGCAAAAGGAAGTAGGCGTACCACAGCGGGTACTCGAGCAGGCTGTGCAGCGCGATCAGCAACAGCATCATCCAGGCGCT
>DAORHX010000681.1:0-2151 GCA_035438245.1 Rubrivivax sp. | reverse complement strand
TCGAGTCGCTGGAAGGCAAGAAGGGCCAGCCGCGCTTCAAGCCGCCGTTCCCGGCGAGCTTCGGCGTCTACGGCAAGCCGACGACGATCAACAACACCGAGACCTTCGCCGCGGTGCCGTGGATCATCCGCAATGGCGGCGCCGAATACCTGGCGATCGGCAAGCCGAACAACGGCGGCACGAAGATCTTCTCGGTGGTCGGCGACGTCAACCAGCCGGGCAACTTCGAGATCCCGCTGGGCACGCCGTTCTCCAAGTTGCTGGAGCTGGCCGGCGGCGTGAAGGGCGGGGCGCTGAAGGCGGTGATCCCCGGCGGCTCGTCGGCGCCGGTGCTGCCGGCGGCGCTGATGATGGACTGCACGATGGACTACGACTCCATCGCCAAGGCCGGCTCGATGCTCGGCTCGGGCGCGGTCATCGTGATGAACGACACCCGCTGCATGGTCAGGAGCCTGCTGCGCCTGAGCTACTTCTACCAGCACGAGAGCTGCGGCCAGTGCACGCCCTGCCGCGAAGGCACCGGCTGGCTGTGGCGCCTGGTCGACCGCATCGAGCACGGCCGCGGCACGGCGCAGGACATCGCGCTGCTCGATTCGGTGGCCGAGAACATCATGGGCCGCACCATCTGCGCATTGGGCGACGCCGCGGCGATGCCGGTGCGCGGCATGATCAAGCACTTCCGCGACGAGTTCGTGCACCACGTCGAACACAAGCGCTGCACGGTCGGGGCAGCGGTGAGCACTTCATGATCGAACTCCAGCTCGACGGCCAGACGGTCACGGTCGCCCCCGGCAGCATGGTCATGCATGCGGCCGACGCCGCCGGCGTCTACGTGCCGCATTTCTGCTACCACAAGAAGCTCAGCATCGCGGCCAACTGCCGCATGTGCCTGGTCGAGATCGAGAAGGCGCCGAAGCCGATGCCGGCCTGCGCCACGCCGGTGGCCCAGGGCATGGTGGTGCACACCAAGAGCGAGAAGGCACTGGCCGCGCAGCGCTCGGTGATGGAGTTCCTGCTCATCAACCATCCGCTGGACTGCCCGATCTGCGACCAGGGCGGCGAGTGCCAGCTGCAGGACCTGGCGGTCGGCTACGGCAAGTCGGCCTCGCGCTACACCGAAGAGAAGCGCGTCGTCTTCCACAAGGACGTCGGGCCGCTGATCTCGATGCAGGAGATGACGCGCTGCATCCACTGCACCCGCTGCGTGCGTTTCGGCCAGGAAGTGGCCGGCGTGATGGAACTCGGCATGGTGCACCGTGGCGAGCATTCGGAGATCACCACCGTCAGCGGCCGCACCGTCGACTCCGAACTGTCGGGCAACATGATCGACCTGTGTCCGGTCGGCGCGCTGACCAGCAAGCCCTTCCGCTACAGCGCACGCACCTGGGAACTGGCACGCCGCAAGAGCGTCAGCCCGCACGACTCGACCGGCGCGAACCTGATCGTGCAGACCAAGGCCAACAAGGTGATGCGCGTCGTGCCGCTGGAGAACGAAGAGGTCAACGAGTGCTGGATCGCCGACCGTGACCGCTTCAGCTACGAGGCGCTGAACGACCCGTCGCGGCTGACCACGCCGATGATCAAGCAGGGCGGTCGCTGGCAGGTGGTGGACTGGAGCACCGCGCTCGGCTACGTCGCCGACGGCCTGAAGCGCATCAAGGCCGAGTTCGGCGCGCAGGGCATCGGCGCGCTGGCCGCGGGCCACGGCACGGTCGAGGAGCTGCATCTGCTGGGCAAGCTGGTGCGCGGACTGGGCAGCGAGAACATCGACTTCCGCACCCGCCACACCGACTTCGCCAACACCGCAGCGTCGGGTTCGGCGCGCTGGCTGGGCACGTCGGTCGCGTCGCTGTCGACGCTGCAGTCGGCCTTCGTCATCGGGTCGTTCCTGCGCAAGGACCATCCGCTGTTCGCCCAGCGGCTGCGCCAGGCGGCGCGCAAGGGTGCGCGGATCCACCGGCTGCACGCGCTGGACGACGACTGGGCCATGCCGCTGGGTGCCAGCCTGAACGCCGCGCCGTCGGCGTGGCTGCAGTCGCTGGCCGATGTCGCTGCCGCGGTCGCGGCGAGCAAGGGCATCGCGGCACCGCTGCCCGGCCATGCCGATGGCGCGGCCAGCGCCATCGCCGCGTCGTTGGCCGGTGCCGAACG